>NZ_DKSP01000183.1:0-29344 GCF_002472745.1 Sphingobacterium sp. UBA7253
CGCCTAGAAAAGGAAAAAAGTGACAGCTAAAGATCTTCCCAGATTGAAAAATAGGGGTCAATATCGAAATGATGAAAAAAGCTATGCGTGTACCACAGAAATCCAATCCTAAAATTTATTTAGGACACAAGTGATTTGACAACGGATCAGTTAAAGAATACCGAAAAATGGTTAGCCATAGTAACGAAGGAGATTTCCTAACCATTAATAATTTTGGTCAGGCTACCGTCAATGACCTGATTAGAGTAGTAGAAAATGACAGCCTGGATAATCAAAAACAGGCCAAGTTGAGTGTCTTAAATCAATTGTTGCAGGACGACCAACCCATCAACCTTAAAACCATAAAAAAGGATAGTATCTTTCTTTCTGACGCAGCATGGGAAGAAGCTTACGTAGGTTGGGAAAACCCAGCGAGAAATTATTACACAGCAGAATCTAACGCTTTATTTTTTCTAGAAAACAGCGCTAAGGTATATCGCAAAGGATTATATGCCCATGCACCATCCCTATATAAGTACAAGCTTGCAAAAAAGTGGCGGCAATTAAAAATCATCGCAGCTTTACGTGACGGCGCTCAAAAACCAGAGGGCATTCAATTTATCATCCGTGGTAATAGTAAAATCCTTTCTTCCCATAATGTCAAGCCCAATGAACAGTATCTTTTTGATCTAGATATCACAGGTGTCGATGATCTTGAGCTCCTTACGCAAGATCAAAGTGGCAACAACTTTAATGCGTGGTCAATTTGGTGCAACCCATATCTTATAAAATAAAAAAACGACTCCCCCTATTCATCTAGTTCGCAAAGGTATTTCCAGAAGGTTATATATTCCCGGAGCTGGCCAAACAATTTGATCTCACTGCTATGTCTACCAATTGCGGCTGTTAGGCCTCATGAAAATTAGGATAAACAGTTTTTTGCGCCTATTACGTAATTTAAGTCTAGAAATCATTTTGCTTAACTATTCTTTCGCCGTCAATGATGATTTTCCCTATATTTAATCACCGTCATGCGACGAACATACTCTTTGACAGTTAGAAGGATAAAAAATGGTTAAACTACCTCAATCTTATTACACTAATACAAATACCATATTCCTGGCGGAAGATCTGTTAGGAAAAGTTCTCTATACGCAAAAAGATGGCCTGGTAACAGCGGGTAGAATTGTCGAGACCGAAGCTTACTTTGGCATTATGGATAAAGCATCCCATGCATTTAACGGAAAGAGAACATCGAGAACCGAGCCGATGTACAAGAAAGGTGGCGTCGCCTATGTATACCTCTGTTATGGGATTCACCATCTGTTGAATATTGTGACTTCTGGAGCAGACGATCCCCAATGCGTTCTAATTAGAGGGATTGAACCGCTGGTTGGCATTGACGTAATGGCATTGCGGAGACCTGTGCGGCCCGAAAAACCCTCCTTCTCCAACGGACCGGGATCTACGGCTAAAGCTTTGGGAATTGACGCCTCATTTAATGGCGTATTATTGACCGGTGATAGCATATGGATTGAAGATCAGGGAATAAAATACAGTTCAGCACAAATCGGAAAAGCAGCACGAATCGGTATCGCTTATGCTCAGGAGCACGCAGTCCTACCCCTGCGTTTTTTTGTAAAGGACTGTAGATACGCCAGGAACGGATAACATAAAAATGCGGTTTATTGCTAAACTTTCGGGTCAGCCTGCTGTTTTTCGATTATTTTTCTGAACAGGACAAATTCTAAGACGGTGCTGGCTAGATAAACAACAGAAAAAAGGAGCAGCATTTTTAACGGGTCGAGAACCATATTATATTTATAAACTCCAGCCAAAATATAAATAATCAGTAAGACCAGACAAACAGCAGGTATTCCCGAAAATGTCAAAAACGATAATACTTTATTTTGGCGAATTTTTTCGATGTGATTTAGAAAAAATAGTAAAGAACATAAAATCACTACGAAAAGGTAAATTGTTGAAAAACCTAAATTGACAACAATGTCCAGTATAACTATAATCGTCTCCAGAAATCCTGTAGCAGCCGTATTCGTCTCTGCAATAACAAGTCGGTATAGGATAAATAGCGCGACACTTATCAGTACATTAACGAACCAAAATCTGAATATAATTTTCCCCATATTACCCGTATTTTTATAATTACTGTTGTCTATTCATCGATAACACTTTTAAGTACGCTTACAAAGATATCAAGTTATTTTCCGGGAGTGATGTACGAATATAAATTCTGTCTCCGCGAATAATAATTGTTCCGCTGTCCAATAAGCCTAACGGAGGATGAAACGATGCCAAATCCCGCTCGTCCAGAATTAATCCAAAATTAACCAACTGCTAAAATTAATCGCTTGAAACTAGCCCGTTTTTGAAGGATGTACGGATCAAGCACGGATATAACACTGATCAGGCACAAGGGACTAGTGCTTTTAAAATGCATTAAACGTACTTAGGAGGCACCTCCATTTTGGATAAAACGGCTATTTTTCCTCTTCGGAAAGCTTACACGGAATTTAACTTAAATAAAATTTATTCAATATATAACTTATATTCGAGGTCAATAGAAGGAATTATACGAGTCTTCTACTGCAAATCGTATTTGCAACCAAAATTGGTATATTGCGCTGCAATATAGTGTAAATTTTAAATTATCCGGATCTATTGACTGAATACCCTAAAGCAATTAAATTCAAATATTCATGGCGCAAGTACCAACAACGGGTACTTGAAGAATTACAAGAGCATCTTAAAGATGGTCATTTACATGTGGTGGCACCTCCCGGTTCAGGTAAGACGGTTTTGGGGCTTGAAGTCGCTATACGCATCAATAAACCAACCCTAATTCTCGCACCGACGCGTGCAATCCGTAACCAATGGATACAACGGTTCTGTGAACTTTTTCTTCAAACGGACACCATGCCGGACTGGATCTCCAGGGATATCCGGAATCCAAAATTTTTCACCGTAGTAACCTATCAGGGACTGCATGTTGCCTGCAATGATCAGGATGCGCCGGAGCTCGGGTCAAACCTTGAGCTTATCCTAGAGGAATTGAAATCGCAAAAAATCGGTACGATTGTCGTCGACGAAGCACACCATCTTAAAAATGAATGGTGGCATATATTAACCCATATAAAGAAAAAGCTGAAGCCAACGGTTGTTGGTCTAACAGCAACTCCACCTTACGATGTCAACCCAACAGAATGGCAGCGCTACATGGATCTCAATGGCCCCATAGATGCAGAAATTTCCGTCCCCGAACTTGTCATTGAGGGAGATCTATGTCCACATCAGGATTATATCTATTTCACCAGTCCTAGCCAAAAGGAAAGACAGTTTATTGCCGATTATAGGGATAGCATGCTTAAACTGTTTAAGGAATTAAGCAGCGACAAAATCGTACTTCAGGCAGTCCAAAATCATCCGATATGGTTAAACCCGATGGATGATCTCGACTGGGTTTATAATAACCTGAAATATTACTCAGCATGCTTAATTTTTCTCCATGCCAACCAAATTCCAATTCCCGAGCTCCATATGGAGATCATCGGTGGCAAGGATTTTAAAATACCTCACCTGGATTATGAATGGCTCGAAATTCTACTTGAATTTTATCTGTACCAGGAAAAGGTACATTTCAATGCGTTTGAAGAACACCGCAACATGCTAGAAAATAGATTACAAAGGCATGGTGCCACGGAAAGAAAACGGGTGAACTTTTCCCAAAATAGCCGTGTCCGACAATATTTGACATCCAGTATCAGTAAAATGGACGCTATTACAGCGATTGTGGATTTTGAATATGAAAAATTGGGTAAAAACCTACGGTTGGTAGTCCTTTCGGATTTCATCCGAAAAGAATTCCATGTAAGCACCGACCACAATACGCTTGAATTGAACAAAATAGGTGTTATCCCTATTTTCGAAAAATTGAGACGGGAAAATAAGAATAAAAAGAAAATCGCTGTACTTACAGGATCCATGATCATTATTCCGGCAAGCACTTACGCTGCATTTCAAACCACTGCTGCAAAGTATGATATTTATGACAGCGCCGCGAGCCCTGTTCCTTTTGAAGCAAATTACCTTTTAATAAACCAGACAGAGGGACTTAAACACGATATCGTTCACATCGTCACACAGCTATTCCAGGCTGGAGAAATTGAAGTCCTACTGGGGACCAAGTCATTGTTAGGTGAAGGCTGGGACGCTCCGGCAATCAATGCCCTGATTTTAGCGAGCTTTGTCGGCTCATTTGTACTTTCCAATCAGATGCGGGGTCGGGCTATCAGAGCACAACAGGGCAATAAGGACAAAACGTCAAATATCTGGCATTTGGTATGTGCAGACTCCACTTCCGCAACGGGCGGTGATGACCTTAAATTATTAAAGCGACGGTTCAAAAGTTTTGTCGGCGTCTCGCTGCGACAAGAACCTGAAATTGAAAATGGTATAGGCCGTTTTGATCTACCCGAAAACATAAACAACGTTGGGGAAATTTCACGGAAAAATGCGGAAATGTTGCTATTTGCTGCCGACTGAGAGAACCTCAGACAGCGGTGGAATGATGCGCTTAGCAAAGGAGTGAATCTCGTCGAGGAGATCAAGATACCTTTTGCAGAAAAACAAGATTATCAACGTGTAAAATCATTGTATCTCAACAAAACAATTAGAAACCTACTCGCGACAGTGGGCGCTGCCTGGCTTAGTTTTGGACTTGACAATGTGCAGGGATTTTTTAGGCCATTAAAAAATATGCAAAGCCTAAAAGATTTTTATATTTACATGGCCAGCTTGGGTGCAGTCGGAATGCTGCTTTTCGGGAGAAATACCGTCAGATCACTCAGACTATATTTGAAATACCGAGATATTTCCAAAGATCTCAACCAAGTGAGTTATGCGCTCTTAAATGGCTTGCTAAAAGCTCATATCATACGGACTGATCGAAACGAAGTACGCGTAGAAATGCAAGTTGACCGCTCGGGTTCCGTTTACTGCCATTTAGAAGGGGGTACAACATACGACAAATCAATATTCATCAATGCATTACAGGAGATTATAGCGCCGATCAATAATCCGCGTTATGTGATTGTCAGGAAAAACAAATTTGCTTTTTTTGTCAAGCAGGAAGATTATCATGCTGTTCCGGAACTGCTGGCACGCAAAAAAGAGTTCGCCGAATATTTTAGCAATCAGTGGGAAGCACACGTAGGGAATTGTGATTTAATCTTTACCCGAACAATTACTGGCAGAAAATTGATCTTAAAAGCACGGGCGAAATCATTAGCGGCACAACTGGATGAAAACGTACTGCAGGTAAGTAAGTGGCGGTAAAGTAATAAATCAAAAAAAAATCAACAATAGGCAGGAAATTTTGAATCGTAATATGCGAATTTTTATAAAAACGTTATGCTAAATAATACCTTTGATCTGCAAATAGAAGGTACACCTTCTGAATTTGGGGATCAGTCAATTCTCGAGAATTTTAGATTCCCAAATGGAAAAGCTTTTCCTAAATCATACAAATCCTTTGTAAAAAACTATGGATACGGATTAGCATTAGGTGAATTTCATATTTATATTCCGATGGGCAACTATGGAGATTCATTAACTGTTAGATCCGATGAAATTAGAAATACCTATATTGATGATGTTAAAAATGATGATATCTGGTTTGAAATAGGTCCTGACTGCTCGCTGCCAATCGTAAAGCGATTGTTTCCCTTCGCTTCCAGCGACAATGGCTACTATCTCTTTTGGGACTATGAAATTGATGCAGCAGGCGAACTGGATATTTATATAACAGATTTTAAGGGTACAGGATTTAGAAAAGCTGGCAAATCAATCGATGAACTCATTAGTAATTTGACTGGCCGTTCTATTAAAGAATTTCTCCCATTCTGCAGCCATCCACTACCGCGGACTTTCAAATGTTTAAAGAAAATTGAATGAGCACTATCTAACTACTCGAGCGCCGCCACAATTGCAGGATCCTCGGGATCTATTTTTGGAAGAAAATGCTTCACAAGCCTGCCATTTTCATCGATTAGATATTTCTGAAAATTCCACAAGACAGCAGAACTTTCTACGCCGTTCAAGCTTTTGTTGGTCAACCACTGATAAATAGGCGCCTGCCGTTTTCCTTTAACATCAATCTTTGCTGCCATCGGAAAAGTTACGCCGTAATTCCGTTGACAAAAAGCAGCTATTTCGGCATCCTTACCAGGTTCTTGGTCTAAAAAATCATTTGAAGGAAAACCTATAATAACCAACTTATCACTGAATCTTTTATATAAGCGTTCAAGACTCTCGTACTGAGGTGTAAACCCACATTTAGAAGCGGTGTTTACAACGAGTATCTTTTTACCTTTAAATTGCGCGAAATCAATGGACGAGCCGTCCAACCCCTTAACTTTAAATCTATATAGCGTAGCTGATTTCAAAGCCATATCTACATTAACGTTACCATTGGTGAATAAATAATAGGCCACACCTGCGGCGACTACCGCAACAATGAATAAAATTATAAAGAGCATTTCTTTTATTTTTTTTTGAAACATGACAATCGATATAAGCACGAAACCATCCCAGAATCGTCTTTACTTAGGTCGATGAACACCCTTGGACTTGCGACCAAGGACGATACATAACAACCTTGCCGATCAACGTTGTACAAGGCAAAACGTATTCTGCAAAGTCTTATAAACGATGAGTTCAGCGTTTACAATGGATTAAAGTTACTAAAGAAAGTCTGAATTGGAAATGAAAAATGCTTTTCTGATCGCATAATAAACAGTATAAAAACCGAATCTTCATGACAAAGATTCGGCTACACTATTAAACTATATAAACCAATTGTGTACGTTAAAGTTGACTCATTGAGGGGATGTTGGCCTATTTGGGCTTAGCCCTATCTGTCCCTTTAGCATCTTCCCACCATCCATTGTAATCCGGAGATAATAATCTGAAGAACAAACAGTCCCATCTTCATCCATAGATTTAATCCCCAGCCCAACAGGAACATCCTGTTGAGTTGCAGCTGTCTTCGCTATCTGATTGGATTCGTTGTACTCATCAAACATGGACACATACATACTCTTGACACCAAGCGCGGTCAAACTATAGAATTGTCGCCACATAAAATCACCATGTTTTCGTTGCCCCTCCTGCAGTGACCCCGGCAATACACAGGGCTGATAGTCTATGTTATTTAAATTGCAAAACTGTAGATCAGCATTTTGGATATGCTGCGCATAATGATCCACGTCTGCAATGGTTCCGATGCGGCCTACCATCCAAGGTGACAACATATCAAATGATTTGTAGACATCGATATAGCCTTGTCTCGAATCTCCTCCTGTTTGTGCCAACCTCCAGTGTGTTGGCGTACCGCCCATGACATAGCAGCCTTGATCGCGAAACCACTGAATAACCTCCAGACAAACGGCTGCTGACCAGGGATGGTTGTTGTCATTAAAACCGAATCCCCAAATACCGACCACAGGCTTCCCGTTCTGTTTGGCATAGGCAGTAGACTGGGTATATTGTTTCATCAGATTTAGCCAATCATTTTTTATTTCAGCCTGCATATTAACCCAAGCCGACACATCATACATGATATAGAATTTGATACCATGTTGCTCGGCGGCAGTTTTAACTTTAGCCGTAATCGCATTACGAATGGGACCTTCTATCCCTGTGGGATTAAATCGCTGCAATGCCGCCGTGTGGATACCGTAATCCTTCATCCATTTAAATTGGACATTGACTGTCTGATCGTCAAATGAAGAAAACAGAGATGCAGGCGAACCATTGCCCAATGCCGGTAAATTGGTATTGTATTTTTTTTGTATTCGCTGTTGTCAGGCCAAGAAGGAATATGGAAATTACCTTGGGTCGGGGTCTGCTGCCAAGCCTCAGTCCAGTGCCACCAATGTGTTCCCATGGGTGAATTGTCACCCGCACAGGAAAACCAGCCCTGGTATCCCACGGTAATCTGCCCAACGACATCGCCTGTCGCGGAAAGCCCATTGTTGCCATTCGCTTTTTTGGCCTCCCCTTTCGGGATAGATTCTTCAATCTTCTTTTCGCTCTTTGAACAGGACATCATCAAAGCGATCAACAAAAAGATAATACATACTATTTTTTGCTGTCTAATACTCATAATTAAGTGTTTTTTTATAAATGGTTGAAAATGGGTTTATACATATTGGTTTATTTCAATGTTGGCCCCCATACCTTCCCGATGTTCCGGAAGGCTAAAGTTTTACTGGGGTTATTCTTGAAATCAAAGTTATTATGTACCATTAATGAACTATTAACAAGAAATTAATGGCTTCCATAAATCTGTATAAAATGAAAAATTATTTATAAATACGTTTAATGTGCGTACAATAATTTTGCTGTATATTGAAAATAAATGCTGCACCAGTTTATTTATAAAGAAGTAATCGAGCTGAGCGATCCGATGAGGTTTTCTTTCGAAAAAAGAAAACAATACGATCTAAATTCTGTATATTAAATGAACTCAATGGTCGATTTTTTTCTTGACTACAACTATTTCTTCTTTAGCGGAAGACCAAAGTTCCCTTGGGTAATCGTTATTTAATTCGAATAAATTAAACTAATATAAATCTCAATCCGATTTTCAATGAAAATTACGTTAACATTAACCCTTATCATGTTTATACAAGTCCTATTTGGACAGAAGTCTTTAACGCCTCAATGGCAATCGGACACCACCCTAAGATCTCCAGAGTCCGTTTGGGTAGATGCCAAGAACAAAGTACTCTATGTTTCAAATACGATCGCCTTCGAACCTAATACTACAGCATTCATCAGTAAACTGGATATGGACGGAAAATTTATCAAAAGAGATTGGGTTACAGGACTCAATGCTGTTTTGGGTATAGGAATCCACAAAAACCGGCTCTATGCGGCTGAAGCATTCTCTAAATCCATTGCCGTCATCGATACGGATAAAGCAAGCATCGTCAAAAGAATTACCATTGATGGCGCTGAGCTACTCAACGACATTACCGTTGACTCAAAGGGTATCGTTTATGTAAGTGATACGCGACTTGGAAAAGTCTATCGCATTGAAAACGAATCTCCTATGCTTTATGCAGAAAACCTAAAAGGTGCAAATGGGTTGCTGGCTGTCGGCAAAGACTTGTATGTGCTATCGGATGGCGCGCTTGTTAAGATAGATCAGGATAAAAAAACTACCGTAATATCGAAAGGTATGGAAGGCGGATTGGACGGTGTCGTACAAATTAAACCCAACGAATTTGTAGTTTCTGGCTGGCAAGGACTGATCTACCATGTCAAACCTGACGGCTTCAATGCTGTATTACTTGACACACGTGACAAAAAGATAAACGCTGCCGATATCGGATACGATAAATCTTCAGGTATGCTGTATGTGCCTACCGTTAGGAGTAACAGCGTTCAGGCTTACAAATTGGACTAGATGATTTAATGGATATACAGGCAGATGAAGCTTTCCACGTTTACCCCTTATACCAAGTCATTTAGAAAGGCTTTTTTGATTATTCCTTTTTTCGTTGTGATCGATGTATTTTGCGAGATTGTTCAACCCCGTCTGATGTCTATCATTGTCGACAACGGAATCTTGCATAAAGATATCAACTACATTTTGAAAATTGGATTGGCCATGATCGGATTAGCCATCGTTGCTATCGTTGCCAATTTATGCAACATCTATTACTCTGCACACGCGTCGGTGGGTTTTGCGACGAATCTCCGGACGGCCTTGTTTCGAAAAATACAATCCTTTGCTTTTGCGGATACCGATTATTTCAGTTCGGCCTCGCTTACAACACGGCTCACCAACGACACCAATATGATGCAGCAAGTCATGATGATGTGCTTGCGTATGCTTCTAAGAGCACCCCTTATGATGGTTTTTGCCATTATCTTTGCAGTTTCTATTAATAAGGATCTGTCCATCGTGATGGCCATTGCATTACCTATATTGGCCTTAAGTATTTTTATTTTATTACGCAAAGGACTCCCCTTTTTTATCAAGATGCAACAGGCAGTTGACCGTGTCAATAGTGTTGTGCAGGAAAATCTACTCAATGTGCGGGTAGTAAAAGCTTTTGTACGACAGGATTTTGAGAAAAAGAAATTCGACAAAGTGAATTTCGATCTGATGGATGTTGCCACCAAAGCTTCGAGCATCGTTGTCCTTATCATGCCTGTCATGCAATTGGTGATGGGTTTGTCGCTTGTTGCCGTGACCTGGTTTGGCGGACAGAAAGTAATGACCGGAACGCTTGCGCTGGGTGGATTGATGTCATTTCTAAGTTATATCACGCAAATCCTTATTTCTTTGATGCTGCTTTCATTGACTTTCATGATGATTTCAAGGGCAATCGCTTCTGGCGATAGAATTGAAGAAGTTTTAGAGAAACAACCCTCCTTAACGGATACTGCGGAAGGCCTCCAAAATAGATACGCCATCACAGCGGCACGGATCGCATTTAAGCAAGTCACTTTCCGTTATAACTTACAAAGTGAAAAACCCAACCTTGACAATATTAGCTTCGAAGTAAAGCCTGCGACTACCCTTGCAATCATAGGTGGCACAGGTTCGGGAAAGAGCACTTTGGTACAATTAATTCCACGACTATATGATGTGTCTGAAGGTGCCGTTTTAGTAGATGGCGTCGATGTCAGAAATTACCAACTACAGGAACTGCGCAGCCAGATTGCGATTGTGTTGCAGCAGAACCAACTTTTTTCAGGAACTATTTTAGAAAATCTCAAATGGGGAAATGAGCAGGCAACAGAAGAGGATATTTATGCCGCAGCTAGGATTGCCTGTGCAGACGATTTTATACGCTCCTTTCCCAGCGGCTATCAGACACTACTGGGACAAGGAGGCGTCAATGTTTCAGGAGGACAAAAACAACGCATATGTATTGCCAGGGCTTTATTGAAGAAACCTAAAATCTTGATTATGGACGACAGTACAAGTGCTGTGGACATCGATACCGATCGAAAAATACGTGAAGGTTTAAAAAATTATCTGCAGAACACCACACTATTAATTATCGCGCAGCGTATTTCGAGCGTCATGCATGCCGACCAAATATTGGTCATGGAAGAAGGCCGCATTGTCGGTTCTGGATCACACGATGTACTTCTGCAAACAAATACCAGCTATCAGGAAATTTATCAGTCACAACACCTGCAAAAAGAAGAAGCCTAATGAGTACCTCAAACAAATCCATTCCCGTGAGTTTACCTGGCCCCGGTAGTTCAAGACGCATTAAAAATGAAAAGCCTCAACAGGGATTTAAAGCTTTATGGCGATTGATGCGCTACCTTTCTTCGCAACGGCTGATGCTCCTGCTGATTTTAATTTCACTTTTGCTGGGAACTGCGGGGACACTGGCAGGCAACTACCTTTTACGACCTGCGATCAACAATTATGTCCTCAAAAAAGATATTGTTGGTCTAGGACATATTGCCCTGGTCATGATCGGAATTTATATCGCTACAGGAATTTTCAACATGTTGCAATACCGACTGACCATAAAGGTGGCACAGAAAACGATTTCTAACCTCCGAAATGATCTGTTCGACCGCATGCAGTACCTCCCTTTGCAATTTTACGATACCCATCAGCATGGTGATCTGATGAGTCGCTTCACCAATGACATGGATACAGTAAGCGATGCCCTGAATAATAGTATCACACAGCTTTTAATCAGCTCAATTACTTTGTTGGGGACACTCGCCCTCATGCTGTATATCAGCCCTATCCTGTCGATTATTGCATTGATCATGATTCCGCTGATGTTATATCTGGCGAAACTGATCATCAACAAGAGCAAGAGTTTTTTTGCCGCCAACCAAGCTGCGCTCGGCAATGCCAATGGCTATGTGGAGGAAATGATCAGCGGACAAAAGGTAGTGAAGGTTTTTGCCCACGAAAACGCTGCCATAGAACAATTTGAGCAGCTTAATCAGGTACTGCGGGAAAAAGCAACAAAGGCCCAGTTTTATTCTGGAATGATGATGCCTTTGATGGCGAATATGAGCACCATTAATTACGCGCTGACTACCATCGCAGGAGGTATTCTAGTGATCACACGTGGATTTGATTTAGGGGGGTTAACTGCATTTTTACAGTATGCACGGCAATTTGGACGGCCTGTAAACGAGATTTCCAGCCAATACAACAGCTTACAGGCAGCTCTTGCGGGCGCAGAACGTATTTTTGCCGTTATTGACACTGCTCCTGAAAGTGAAACGATAGATCCATTGCCAATGCCGGCCCCGATTCAGGGCCAAGTGACACTATCGCATGTAAATTTTGGCTATGTACCCGAAAAACAGGTTTTATTTGATATTGACATCGACGTAAAACCAGGACAAAAGATCGCTTTCGTGGGTGAGACCGGCGCCGGCAAGTCGACAATTATCAATTTGCTACCTCGCTTCTACCCTTTGCTATCCGGGGATATTCTTTTAGACAAGACATCGATTTTTAAGTTGGATCGCAATGAACTGCGTAAAAAACTGTCTATCGTATTTCAGGACACCCATTTGTTTACCGATACGGTCATGGAAAACATCCGTTACGGCAAGCTCACAGCAACGGATGATGAAGTGATAGCGGCAGCAAAGCTTGCTGCCGCAGATAGCTTTATCATGCAACTGCCACAAGGGTATAAAACCGAATTGACCAATGACGGGGCCAATCTGAGTCAGGGACAGCGGCAGTTAATTAACATCGCCCGGGCAACTGTGGCCAACACGCCAATCTTAATATTGGATGAGGCGACCAGCTCAATCGATACACGCACTGAAATTTCTATTCAGGAAGGTATTGACCGGTTAATGCAAGACAAAACAAGCTTCGTCATTGCCCATAGACTCTCGACCATAAGGAATGCCGACGTAATCTGTCTGATCGAAAAAGGAAGAATCGCCGAGTTCGGTTCGCATGCAGAACTCTTAAAGCAAAAAGGTAAATATTATCGTTTGTATATGGGACAGTTTGACTGATCATTTCGAGGTTTTAATACGATACTCCTTTCATGAAAGAAGCCTTGTTTCGAAAAATATTGCAGCTTACGAAATTCAAGTTCATCGATTTTCTGAAAGATGGCTACAACATTCTGACATTTGGATACATCTACGGGCAACTTTACACAGAACTTTGTCTCAAGAAAAAAAAGATTATGAAAGTATTTATAACCGGAGCTTCAGGCTTTATAGGTTCAGCAATCGTTCAAGAAATGATCGATGCGGGACATCAAGTAACTGGTTTAGCACGCTCAGAAAAATCAGCAGAGATAATCGCCAATTTGCGTGCTAAGGTAATCCGTGGCGATCTTCAACACTTGGATATATTAAAACAAGCCGCTTCAAGCGCCGACGCCGTCATCCATACGGGGTTTTCCCACGATCTGATGTTTGCAAATGAGTATGCAAAAGCTGCCGAAATTGATATCAATGCGATCAATGCCATGGGCGAAGTGCTGCTCGGTACACAAAAACCGCTTGTCGTTACAGCTGGAACCTTGGGTCTACCACTTATCAACGGGTTCGTCACAGAGGAAAGTACACTCCTAAATTCACCGAGAGGTTCAGAACCTTCGGCAATGGCCCTGGCAGCAAAAGGTGTCCATGCTTCAGTGGTTCGCTTACCACCCTCTGTTCACGGCAGCAGTGATCTTGGCTTTATGGCAGGCTTCACATCAAGTCTGATCCAATTTGCACGCGATCATGGTGTTTCGACCTATCCCTTAAATGGGGACAATCGTTGGCCAGCAGTTCATCGTTTAGACGCTGCAAAAGTTTTCTGCAAGGCGGCCGAGAAAGCCGAAATTGGGGCATTGTACAACGCTATTGGTGAAACTGGCATTAAAATCAGTGCAATTGCTGAACTGATCGGCACGAAATTACATTTGCCTGTTACTTCATTACGGGGTGAAGATATTGTCAAACATTTCCAATGGCTGAGCCATTTCATCACCTTCGATAGCCCGGCGACAAGTTTTGAGACACAGCAGCAATTAGATTGGTCGCCTACGCATATCGGTTTATTGGAAGATGTTCATCAGAATTATTTATAAATTTGTTATATGCTACAAAGTCGAACACAGCGTATAAAAACGATCAGTGAATTTCATCAATTAAGAGGTTTACCACAGCCTGAGCATCCATTGCTCAGTGTTGTGGACTATTCAAAGATGAAACGTTCTCCTTTGGATGATGCATCGGCCTTATTGTTTGATTTCTATGTCATTTCCAATAAAAGAGGCATCACAGGCAAAATGCGCTATGGGCAGCAGCTCTTTGATTTTGACAACGGTGTACTCGGCTTTATGTCGCCCAATCAATTGCTGAAACTGGAAGAAAATGACGCTGTTACCAACGTAAACCGAAGCGGGTGGATGTTGCTTATTCATCCGGACTTTTTATGGAATACCACATTGGCGAAAACCATTAAAGAGCATGAATTCTTCGATTATTCGGCAAATGAAGCTTTATTTCTTTCAGAAAGTGAAGAGAAAACACTAAACGATATTATTGAAAATATCCAACGGGAATATCGAGCAAATATGGACAAATTCAGCAAGAACATTATTGTATCAAACCTCGAAACATTACTGAATTATTCGGAGCGTTTTTACAACCGACAATTCCTGACGCGAGAGAAAGCCAATCATCACGTTTTAAATCGCCTGGAAGAACTGCTGAATGCTTATTTTTCTACAGATGGTTTGGTCTCAAAGGGTCTTCCATCCGTTCAATATATCGCAGATAGCTTAAATATTTCCTCTAAGTATCTCAGCAGTTTGCTTAAAGTAATAACGGGGCAAAGTACCCAACAGCATATTCACGAAAAACTGATTGAAAAAGCAAAGGAGAAATTGTCAACAACGGCACTTTCTGTTAGCCAAATCGCCTATGAATTAGGCTTTGAACATTCACAGTCATTCAGCAAATTGTTTAAAACAAAAACCAAACTTTCGCCCCTGGAATTTCGCGCCGGATTTCACTAAGCTACTGAAAGCTAACGAAAACCATAGAATGACCATTGGATATGGGAGAAATGATCCCGGTGGGCATGGACATTATAATTTAAGAGGTGAAGATCAAAAAAGAAACAGCAGACCGCGCAATGTCTATTGCCAGTTCTGCTGTTTGAATCAAAAGTTATTTTTCTTTTTGATCTTTAACTGCATCCTTAATCGCTTTTGTCTCTTCGGCAGTCTTAGCACTTATTTGATCTTTATACTTATCAAATTCATCAGAGACCTTATCAGCCATATGGCCTGCTGTCTCGCTAATTGAGGATGACACATGATCATACTCTTCTTTCACTTTATCGGCTACTTCTTCGTATTTATGTTTTGCCTGCTCTTTGAGATCCCTTGTTTTTGCCTTGATTTTCTTTCGCGTTTTTCTTCCACTATTCGGTGCCACCAATACACCGACCAATGTACCAATTGCCGCTCCCGCCACCATTGCCAGAAGTAATCCCGTTGAATTATTTTTTCCGCCGCACATCTTTAATTTCTTTAAACAATCGTAATTAAGCATATATTTCAAAATGATATGTTGTTAAAACTCTTACAAATTCTAACAATAAAAGCAAAAGATTAGTTTGTCATATTTAAAAAAATGTACAACAAACTAGATTGCAGCATCACATGAACCGAAAGACGCTAAAGATGAGCATTCAGTAAAGGCCTGGATCAAATAGCACTACTGGACACGACTTTTTAGTTCTGTCCCCAATTCAGTGTTGATTTTCCTTTGTTTGAAGTATTGAAAAATGACTGCAATAATAAAAAGCACAAAAAGTACAAAAAGGGTCTGTCCAATAATTGGATCATTTGTATCCTTTGCCAAGGGGTGTCCGATTGGAACTCTGGTAAAGGTCTCATTAATGGTGGGCACCAGCGACAAGAAAAAACTGAATGACCATAGAAAATTCTCAAAATACCGAGCCTTCGTACTACTTTTCTTTATTGCGTGCAGCCAATAGGCCACCGTGACAAGAACCAAGATGAAGAGTGAAAAAACATGCCCGGCATTGAAGCCGCCCTGTTTCGAAATTCCTAATGCCGTAAGAGAAGTGATGGATGTCGCATAAAAATATAACTTCCCCGATAATACTTTAAGATTGATCTTGCCATAGCTGATAAATCCTAATACAGCACCTAAAAGTGCTGTAAGACCAATAACTGTGTGGAAAACTCCTAAACCTGATAAATTCATTTTTTCTATTTTTAACGTTGATAATTTCAAAAAAATGTTCCTATAATGTAAGGTCGTTGTCACGCTTTCACGGCACAATCCATGGAATAACAACCCTTTAATGGAACACTACAAAGTTGCAATAGAATAAGAAAAATAGTTTTTTGATTTCGTTCAAAGATTTGATATTTTAGTTCAAATAACAGGACTACAATCTTATTGGAGAAAACTTGGTCCCCTCGATAAAAATGGAATACCATATACAAATAACCATTGGTTTTTAGTTGCTTTTAAGCTGTCGACGATAATTTGTTGGCGATATGTGGTATTTGTCACTAAAACTCTTTGTAAATGTTGCAAGGTCGTTAAATCCACAGTTAAAGGCAATTTCGGAAACACGCTGATCGGAAACCAAAAGGAGCTCTGCCGCCTTTTCGAGCTTCTTATTTTTGATGTAGCTGGCAGGTGTATCACGATATAATTTGGCAAACTCTCTTTTAAATGAAGAAACACTCAGATTATTCTGTTCCGCAAGCTGCTCAATGGTCAATTGGGAAAAGAGATTGGCTTCAATGATCTGTTTAAACGAATAGGTACTTGAAGAAAAAAGCTGTGATAATATCACCCGTATGACCGACGCGTTTCTCGTTTGGGACAGGAGCAATATAATTTCTTTTAATTTGAGCACCAGTATATCTTCATTGATCAATGAAGGATTTTCAAAATAGAACAGCAAGCCTTCGACATATTTCTGGATCAGGAAATCATTGTCAATTTTTTCTTTTGATTGGTTTGAAATGATATTTTCGGGTTCAAGCAGCAACGAGGGCAACTCTCTATCGTAAACTTTCTTCAAGGTATCGGGATAAAAAGTGACGATTAACAGCTGACAATCCTGCGTTGGATTCACATCGTGGATTCGCTTTCCAGAATTAATACAATTCAGCAATAAGGAATAATGCTTCGCAATAGTTAGCTCTTCGTCATTTGCTTGGTATTGCATCTCCCCTTCCAGCACATAGAGGAAGCAAGCCTGTTCCGCTACTGGAAATTCAAATGTAAATGGTGCCTTCAAAGCAATTTTTTGCATCATCGGTCTTCCAAATAGCTCATATTTTTTGTAATCGTTTACCATTGTGCCACTCAATTTCTCAAATTTAACGATTGAGTTCCGTATAATTAAAATGACCGTTGTGCAATAGAGTCTTATTTTCTAAATTTCCGTTAAAATAGATTCATCCAATCGATGTATTTTAAATTGGTTAAACACCTGTTGATATTAGTCTAAATTTACGTCTATTTTGACACCAAGATTCTTGCAGCTTACCTTTAAGACATGATCTACCCAAATGCATAACATAGGCTGTTTTCCTGGTTTGTTTTGATCCCAGTCTTCTTTCCAGACAATGTCGATCGTTTTACCATGATAGTCTAAGTTTCCGAGGTAAAAATAATCCATTTTGCCCGCAGGTATCAGCGGCTGAAGCTGAAAGCTGTTGTGATGGGTAGCCTTAAAGCCAATGAGATCTGCTATGATCATGTCAGGATAGGTTGAATGAAAATAATCACTCTGTCCACCAAATTGCTCGCCATCACTTGGTATATACCATTCACCGATATTTGGCTGGGCATAACCGTGAAGTCGGGTAAGCATCATAATTTGTTCGTAGAGGATCTCTTCGTCCTGCGCAGTGATTTGATTCTTATAATTTCTTAAATAGTTACTGTATGCTTTATAGACGACCGAGTTTTGAAAAGGCCATCCTCTGCCGTTCCAGGCATAAGCCTGCTCATTGTAATAGGGATGTTGCCTTTCGGCCGTGGTCATTCCTTTGTGGTTATTGAAACCTTTTTCAGAAGTAAACATCGCCCAAGCTACTTCATACTTCTTATTATCCTCAGGCGGTATCATATTGAAATACCAGGGGGTATAACCAACGGATTCCCGCACCCGAGCTTCGTAATCCCGAACACCATAGGCGTTGTCACCAGCTGTTAAGGTATTAAAAAATCCATCATCTGAATTCCAAAGCGTCCGGAGAAATTTTCGGCGTATTTCCTGACTTCTGACCTTATAGTAATCTGCTTTCGCCTTATTCTTAATCGAAGGATGTTGTTGCTGTTCCAGTCTATAGAGATTGTACAATGCGTTGTTATTTCCAAAGGAATAACTTCCAACGGATGGGCGCACCAAATAAAAATCAGGATAACCTTTGGTAAATGCTAATGGAAAGTCCTTCGCTGCAGTCGTATTTGCTGCCTTGTCTGTCGTCCCCCAACCTAAATAAAGGTCTCTCCAGATACTATCGGTATAAATAGCATAGGGCCCTTTACTTTCAATTAAGCCAAGTACCGCCGAAAGGCTGAACTCCATGCCATCATACAGATCCAGAATTTTGTACATGCCGTCGGTCTTCGCATTTGCATTTTTTACAGTGAATAGGCTATCCAAAAGGTGCTGGTGGGTCTCCATCGCCGGAAGCATCTTTTGCGTCCAGGCCTGATCGGGATGAATTTTTAAAAATGATTCAATACCATCGACCATCCAGCTGGAAAAATGAACACTTTCGGGCCTGCTCAAATGGGTCAAAAAATTACCGTTTTCCCTTTGATTTATTTTGGAAGCTGATCCAAGCATAAAATATTCGGCATAAGATCGAAGGTATTTTGGATCACGAAGCCAACGTACATCGTAAAACTGATGCGCTGTTGGGCAGGTAATCGCTCCACTCAAGGATCCCCAGGCGGGATACCCGAAAAATTCTGTTATCACCCAATATTCCTTTGAATCATGTGGATCGTAATAATCCCGAAGATGCTTGCTGATCATCCACCAACGATAATTATAAACGCGACTTAGGGTATCGTTGGAACTCTCAAAATACGGAATGTTATTGACCAAGAATTCTTTGTTGTTGGATTCGTCAAAAGCACCGTCCGATTTTGGCCGGTGCTCGTAAGCATTGAACTCCTTTATATTGTCTGTTAAGTTATTTTTTGCCACTTCCTTTAAACGATCAAGTTCATGGCGATATATCGACTCCTGCTTACCCAAAAATCCTCGATTACTCGAACAGGAAAAAAGAGCACCTAGAACCAAAAAGGCTGTGCTGCTTAAAACAATAGATTTTAGAAAAACGGAGCGACGTTGTCTTTTCATGTGGTTATATGGAATAGAACGAATTTATAGTTGATCTGCTATAACTTAAAAAATTAGCATTAACGTCCATCCGAAGGAATCAACAGGAGATTGATAGGCTTTCATCGCCGTAATTTTCTACAGGACAATTCTTGATGAAGTTAAACACAAGATCTAATCCAAAACTATAACAAACAAAGGCCTAATCAACAGAATTTTTATGACAATTCAGCATGTTGGAACAAATCGGCGTAAAATTGATACAATGTATCATATTGTACTAATTTGAGCTCGTACTTTATAGTTCACAATAGATAACAATACGCTTTATCGCCATCTGAATTTCATTGTTTTTGGCCATACTCAGATCTATTAATTCGACAATGGTAAATTTTTTCCTGGATAAATTTTTCGATATTCCAGGCTTGAGCCTAAAATATTATGAAAGAGGATGGTATTTTTTTTGCAAAAAACCAAATATTCCCATTTTCACATAAAAAAGTATCTTTTTCATATTCTTTCTACTGCTATTCTAAGTTACATTTGCCTTATAAGTAAACTTGACTCAAAAGAAGTAATTGCTGAAATGAATGAAGATGCCTATCTCATCATTTTAAATTTCTGAATTGATTCGATAAGAATACTGTAAAAAGAATCCTACAATACTACACTGAAAAACATTTTGTGGAACGATGCTGTCGTTCCACATTTTTCATCTATTAAATCGGTCTCCACCCAACCTTCTACGGCAGCCACTTTAGCTTGCTCGCCGTCTTTTCATACGTTAGTCCCCGGTAGTTCCTTCCGTTGTCATTTCAATTTTATGGATTGTACCGTCTGCACGGTAATTTAGGGTATCTATGCATATCGAACGGCTAAAACTGCCTCCATCTGGGTTAATCCCCCCATTATGGTAAACGAAATACCATTGGTTTTTAAAAGGGACAATTGCTTGATGGTTCGTATTGCTATTGCCTGCTATTTCATTCAGAATCCCTTTATACACATAGGGACCTTCGATCTTATCGGCCATGGCATAAGCGATCTTCTCCGGAAATTCCGTGGCATAACTCAAATAATATTTTCCATTGTGCTTGTGAACCCACGGTGCTTCGGTAAAAGCCAGTCCTTCAAAATTCAATTGCTTTACTTCGCCATCAATCTCAACCATATTTTCCTTGAGTTTTGCGTAGTAGCACTCACGGTTACCCCAGAAAATCCAGGCTTGGCCATCATCATCAATAAAAACAGCCGGGTCGATACAGGCCCAAGAATGGGAAGAAGCAAAACAGTCCTTATTGGTCAATAACGGTTTCCCCAATGCATCTCTAAAGGGACCTTCGGGTCTATCTGCGACAGCAACACCTATTCCGGACCAATTAGAGCTGATGTACCAGTAATATTTTCCATTACGTTCGGTAACGTGTCCCGCAAATGCATCGCCGCTTTTTGCCCAGGTAAAATCACTTATTCTCAAAGACACTGGATATTCCGTCCAATTTTTTAAATCCGTTGTAGAATAAACAATCCAGTCTTTCATCTTATAGCCTTGCTGACCTCCTGCAAAATCATGGCCTGCATACAACCAAAGTGTATCCCCCTTAACCATTGCTGCTGGATCAGCCGTAAAATGATGCTTAATAATCGGATTTCCCTTTGCGGTAAAACGATACCTGTCATCCCCAACCTCTGGAGATAGTAATTCACCGGGTACACCACCCCATTTACTATTCAGAAGACGAGACTCTTCCTTGCTAATTGAAATCACACTTCCATGTCGCGGGTTAAAATTTTTACGCAAAGCCTCAGGTTTCGAGGAGAAATTAAAAAGATCATCTGTGCGCTGAAATTCATATCTTCCATTCGCATACAGATCATACATCAAGATATAATCGTCTGTTCCGTTCAACTTAAAAAGACTCGATCCTTCGACAACAACAGAAGTGTCTGCATAGGCATCGAGATACCGGAAGTCTTCTTTCCATGGTCCTTTTAGGGATTTACTTGTCGCCTGCTGAATCCCATTTTTCACTTCTTTGCCCGCACCATCTTTTGTATTGCCCTTAAAGAAAAAATGGTATAACCCATCTTTATAGACGATATCGCCATCAATACCGCCAAATTTTGGACTGAACAATAAAGTAGGTTCCCTTTCAAATCCACTAAAATCTTTATTCGCATAGGCTGCATAAAAATCAAGTTTATCGTTCTCATATGATTTCACCGTAAAATATACAAGGTATTTTTTCGCAACTGGATCATAGATCGTCTGTGGTGCCCATACCCATTTTACGTTTTTAAATTTTTTAGGGTATAATTTTGCCAGATCAACAGTATTGTGTTTCCAATCCGTCAGGTTATCAGATCGCATCAGAATAATACCAGGATTACTTCCCCAACCATTCTTGGCGGTAAACATATCAGTTGCGACCATATAAAATGACTTTTTGTCCTCTCCCCTAAGGATGTGCGGATCACGAATCCCTCCCGTTTGGGATATATCCGCGGATGACAAAACAGGTTTATTGTTATTTAATGCAACCCAGTTTTGCGCATCCTGACTGACTGCAAATCGCAATTGCTCTTGTGTATTTTTATCCCCCGAACCCTCAAAATAAGCAAAAAGATAACCCGCCGCCTTATCTGCATTGTATATTTTTTGCGCTATGACATTAGTAAAACTCATTAATGCAATACTCAATACCCCCATTTGTTTTAGTTTCATGTCGGATCAATTTTTAGGTTTTTCTAAATGTTTATTTGTCAAGCAAACCTTCTTTATTAAAACTTAACCATGGATTGTTTAATGCACAAATTCCAAATTATCTTGATCTCGAAAGGATATTCAACACGAATTTAAATTTGCTCAAAAACGCTTTTCCACGATGCTTTAGTAGAATACGATACGAGGCTTACTTTTTATTAATGTTAAATATACACTTATTATTCAAATAGGCGGTATTTTTTATGATAAGTATCGTTTAAAACGGGACATTTTCCAAGGGTAAAAGTCTTGAATCCGAGATAGCTGCAATCCGATGCCCTATAATCTTCATATAAGCTGGATTTTGTTCAAATGAAAAAAAATCGGACACACTTTTCTGTTTAATCAGCATACAGATATCCCACTGTTCCTGATCGGGCCCTATCAGAAACCGATCACCATGCCCAATAAAAAGTAGCTCACCGCCGCTTTCTTCCACAAAAGGTTTGGCTAGCTTTATATAATTCATAAAAGCATCGTATCCCGAAATTTCTTTGATTGGTGCAATCTCCGGAAAATTAGTATAGTCCGCGATTTTCCTCAACTGAATTAAATTAAGATTTACAATAGGGCCTTGGATATTTTTCAATGCCAGATTCCTTCCGGCTTCATAACCGGGATACAAATACGTCTTTCTTGTCATATCAATAGATACTTGTTGTTTCACTCACTTTACTTTTCAACTCAGTTGCGGCGTGAAGTACGACTTTTTTATAAGCAATGATTTTGTCGTTTTCAAATGGAATAATAACTGTATTTTCAAACAGGAAATTTCCCTCACCCAATCGGTTCCAATCCGCCTGCAAGTTTTTGTTGTCAAATTGCCCCATGTTTAACATAAATCTGATTCTGTTGGAAAGAGCGGTTAAATTCAGGCTATCTGCGATATGTATTTTATTTTCGGCCATATTGTAAATTGTTAAAACTCCCATCAATGGTTTACTTTCCAGGAATTCGGATTTCAATTGTTTTTTATCTACTTTGTTCATGTGCTTTTAAATTAAAATTATAAATCACCACCCAATGATTTCAATTGCGCAGCAAAAATAAGGAGATCTGTTACGGCCATTCCGTCCAATAGCTTATTGGCGATGTGCTCAGCTGTAACAGTAGCCTCATTAAAAATTCGATCACCAGCCGCAGTAAGCTTCACATAGCTGACCCGGGCATCTCTATCATTGTGTTCTTTTACAACAAGCCCCATCTTTTCCATAGGTGAAATAATCCTTGTAATCCCTGAGGCCGTTAAACCGGTACTTTCAGCCAGATCAATTCGCCGTAACCGGTTCCCGGAAGCCTGACTTAAAATATGTAGGATCATAAAGTCTGTCAGACTTAGTCCATGCAAGCTCAACCCATCAAACTTTTTGGTGATGACAGATTGAACTTTTATAATGTTCAAAATCGTATTAATTGCGGTCATATTATTATTTGCAAAATACTTGACTGCTCAAGTATTTTGCAAATATAATAGTTTTATTTAAATGGTTGAACAAAATAAACAAAAGATTCTGCGAACGGGGTGGTTACACTAAAGCGCATTAATTCTATTTCTTTCGTGGGAGAAGGAGATTTGTATAAAACTACACTTAGGTGTAGCATTGATGCATACTATCGTAAGTCATATTTTCCATGTTGAAGATAAATATGTAAGTTATTACGAATCCCAACATTCAACAACGGGCTCGATATATCTCTTGATCCAAAGCCATTATAGATATGTCAATATCATGATAGGATTGTTTATCGCTTTCTGGGCAAAGCTATTTTTCAAAAAATATGGTTTTAATCTTTTTGAAATTGTTATCCTATTGTGTTTTATTTTGGGAATGACGATGTTGATCTATACCGTTTTTGCAATAATTGAGGGTGTAACCCATACGAGCGTTATGGTACAGGCGAGCATTGTCGCTATGTTATATAGCGTATGGGCTATTGGGCAATTTTTCGATCCCTACAAAATACCGAGTTATTTAAAGGCACTCGCAATTTATATTTTAGGATATGTATCATTTACAGTAGCAATCTTTATTATCGGTCTATCAATTGACTTAATTTTAATGAAAAGATAGTTTATGCACTCAATTTCCTTCCTTATGAGACCTTGATAAAAAGCAGATGGGTAACTTTACACGATAAACTTACCCATCATGCTGCTAGTTGCCTGTTACAGATTATTTCTCAGATATCCCTGGAAGTTGTCTTGAAACTGAAGGCCGGTCCCCAGCCTATATTTACTTAATTTATTGTTGAGCGTAAGTCCCCATAATACAAATTCGGTCAGAAAATGGAGATCTTCGGGTTTCGTTTCTGGCTGATATTGCTGAATTAAAGCATGTATAGGCTTCACTTGATCCAAAACCTGCTTATACGTTGAATCGTTGAGTTCATCAGATAATTCGATCCCCTCTGATTCTGAAAACCAACGAACAATGTCGTCGTAAGGATAACGTTCGTTATCTCTTTCCAGTTTCTCAATTTTTGGAAATAAAATCGGAAAAAGGTTTTTAATCGCGTTTTCTATCAGCTGCAGTGCGACGATACCCGCCCCTTCCTGCTCGCCTTCATAAACGAGCTCAACTTTACCTGTTATCGCAGGCACAATACCCATAAAATCACTCAGCCGTACTGCAGTTGCTTGCGCACCACTTCTGAGCATGCGCAATTCAGCGGTGCTTAATAAGTTTTGAAATGCCGTAATGCTCATACGCGCACTCACGCCACTCTTTTCATCAACATATTCACTATTTCGTGCTTCAAAGCTTATCTGCTCAATCAATTCCCTAGCCAGTTCGGGGACGTATATCTGCTCCTTCTGGGCCGCTTCCAAGTTCGCTTCCTGCGCTGTAATTGCCTTTGCTATCTCAACCGATGCTGGGTAATGTGTGAGTATCTGCGATCCTATGCGATCTTTCAGCGGCGTCACAATACTCCCTCTATTGGTATAATCCTCCGGATTCGCAGTAAATATAAATTGTACATCTAACGGTAAGCGTAACTTAAAACCACGGATCTGAATATCGCCCTCTTGCAATATATTGAAGAGAGCTACTTGGATTCTAGCTTGAAGATCAGGCAGCTCGTTAATGACAAATATGGAACGGTTTGCCCTTGGAATCATACCAAAATGAATCACACGATCGTCTGCATAGCTCAGTTTTAAATTTGCGGCTTTGATGGGATCTACATCACCGATCAAATCAGCGACCGTCACATCTGGTGTGGCCAGCTTCTCCGCAAAACGATCACCTCGACCAAGCCAGCTTATCGGTGTATCGTCGCCTTTCTCCTTCAGAAGTTCTAGCGCATAACGCGATATGGGGTTAAACGGATCATCATTAATCTCTGAACCCTGAACCACTGGCACATATTCATCCAATAAGTTGACCATGAGCCTAGCCAAACGTGTTTTCGCCTGACCGCGAAGGCCTAAGAAATTAATATTGTGTTTGGAAAGAATTGCTCTTTCAAGTTCTGGAATAACGGTATCTTCATAACCATGTACTCCATTGAACACGGTTTCGCCCGCCTTTATTTTTGTAATCAGATTATGACGCAATTCTTCTTTTATTGTTTTAGGTTTATAACCCGAAGTTTTTAATGCACCAAATGTTGTAATCTTCGTGTAATCCATATATTCTTATCGTATTCTTTTTTTTCGATTTTCTTCGTAATCCTCAAAAATCATTTCGCCTAGATCCCCAAGTCCCGTGTAATAAGCCTTCCCTTGATTTGAAGCTGTAAACTCGTCGACAAATTGCTGCAGATAAGTATCCGAAGCAATCATAAAGGTTGTAATTGGTATTCCCAGCTTCCGGGCTTGCGCAGCCATACTATAGCACTTGCTAGTGATAAAAGGATCCAAGCCCATAGGATTTTTATAATAAGTACCGTCCGGCATATTTAAACAGCTCGGTTTCCCATCGGTTATCATAAATATTTGCTTATTCGCATGCCGTTTTCGCCTTAGTAAGTCCAACGCTAGCTTTAAACCTGCGACCGTATTGGTATGAAATGGTCCAACTTGCAAATAAGGCAGGTCTTTTATCGCAATAGGCCATGCATCGTTTCCGAAAACAATAACGTCAAGTGAGTCTTTCGGATATCGGGTCAAAATAAGTTCCGATAAAGCCATCGCTACTTTTTTTGCAGGAGTGATCCGATCCTCGCCGTATAAAATCATACTATGGCTGATATCGATCATCAACACTGTACTCATCTGCGACTTAAACTGTGTATCTTCTACGACGAGATCATTTTCTGATAAGGCAAACTCGCCTATCCCATGATTGATCTGTGCGTTTTTCAAGCTCTCTGTCAAAACTATTTTCTCCAGGCCATCTCCGTACTGATAATTTCTGAAATCGCCCATATTTTCGTCACTCCGTCCCTGGTGATTGGTTTTATGATTGCCTGATATCCCTTTCCTCATTTTCCCAAAAATCTGGTCCAAGGCATGCTGACGCAAGGCTTTCTCCAGCTTTGAGGTAATATCTACTCCACCTTCACCACCAAACTCCACTTTTTCTCGGATATAACCTTTATCCTTCAGATCCGCAATAAAATCATCTATCGTATAGGCTGGAGTCGTCAGTTTGAACTCTTTATCCAATTGCCTAAGCCAGTCAATGGCTTCATCAAAATCACCAGAGGTATGGGTAATCAGTTCTTTGAAAATGTCAAATAATTTATCAAAAGGCGTTTGAAACGGCTCTTCATATTGCTTGAAGAGAAAACCTTTACTTCGTTTCGTGCTTTTCATGCATTCCTTTTATTAGTATGAGGAAGCTATCCAAATAGTGTATCGGATGCTTCATAGTATGAATTTACGAAATAATAATTTTTGTAAGCACCTTATGTCCATTTAACTTTAAAAACTGGCTATAGTATGACGCACGAGCGACAACTTCCACTGAGGAATTAGTTTCAGGCCTTTACGCTCTCCCAGTCAAAAGCCGCAAAGAATTGGTATTCCTTGCGGCTTTTTAATCCAGTTATTCTAAATACAAAAGAATTACCCCTGAAATAAGTACCCGTTAATAAAGCAGTTCCAACGTTGGCTTATTGGCGGTTGCTTCCCTGCTACTAAAAGACATATCATTTGTAGAAGAAGCCGCAGCTGTATTTAAAAATAGAAAGGATACTTTACGATCAGTACCGGTAAGCAATCTATTAATGGCCGAGGTGACGTCGACGGTCTGTAAACCTATCCCTGACACAGAAATCTTACCGACAAGTACAGTATCCATTGGTGCATTGTTCCAATTAATGCTATTTTCCAACCAAGATGTCGTGGAGGTTGTATAAATATTAATAGTCCTTTGTGGTGCTGTATTCACTCCTGCAACATACATTTTTAATTTTGCCGAACTCACTTTAGGTGTAGTAATCATCGCAATATCAAATTTAGCGTATGCTTTACGCGCGTAAGATGTAGCGTCGGATTTGATGACAAGATCAGCTGTAGTTCCATAATTTGTACTCGCATAGGTACCGTTACGGACATAGGCATCGGCAAGAGAACTTCCGGCATTGGCTACAACAGCATGCTGAAACGCTCCAACGTCTGGATTACCCAATGGCAACGCATTTCCAGCGAAATCCACGCCCCCATTGTTACTTATAAATATACCAGCATTAAGGGCAGCCGAACCGGAACCGACATCATAACCTTTTGCAGCGTCAAGGCCGTTTCCACCAATTGGATTGACAAATACCGGATCTTCATAGAAATTGTTATTCCGCACGGTAGTTCCCCAGTTCAATGACGTAAATGTACTTGACGGAAATAAACAATTATTGTTAAACTTCAGTCCGTTATCGGCCTGAGTAGACAGACTACTAATGGTCGAGGTTGTGTAAAAAATATTATTTGAAAATGTTGCATAAGGCTTTCCTGAACTCACGCCATTCATGACGTTAAACAGGCTGGCGGTTGGATTTTTGATGTAGAATACATTATTATAAATCTCACGGGAATCGTATGTTGTTTTTTCGATCAAAAAGAGCTTCTTTAACCTTGTTGTACCGATATCGTTGACAGAAACGTTGTAGCGGACTTTAATATTCTTAGACTGGTTCATAAAAAGCATAAATCCGCCGTTATTATCATGCGAATAATTGTATTCGAAGATATCTCCATCGGTTACTGAATTGGTATCATAGCCATCGGCATCGAACGCGACTCCGTCATTGGCCCCTCCGCCTGTCATACCGTAAACCTCATTATAAGCCACCAGCGTATTCAAACTGCCAATTGTCCAAATACCCGCATAATTTTCAGAGCCTGTGTTCATACATGCCTTATAGACCGTATTGTGTGTAATTTTACTTCCTCCCGTCACGCCAGACATAACGATACCGTCGCCGTAGATATATTCAATCAAATTGTTATCGATAATAATATCTTTTGATCTTGCTGCCATAGCCCTATCGCCAGTGGTCCTTATCCCTTCAACGGAACAGTTGGCGACATGACAACTTTGTACCAAAGCCCCGTATATTTTACCGTCTAAGATAATCCCGCCAGAGCTTTTGTTATAATTGGTCTGTCCATCGATAGCACCATTGACGTCATGGACATAACAATTTCTAATGGAGACATTGCTGATTGCTGTTCCTGCAGAACTGCCTCCAATCACGCGGATCCCCGTGGCAGCATAACTTGTCCCGCTTGGGATTGTATTCGTCAGTTCGAGGTTATTTACTTCAAAATAAGATACTTTATTAAGGTATAGCGCATTTGATCCATTTCTCTTTCCACCGCCGTTGATAATCGGACGAACATCACCGCCATATTTATCTATGATAATGGGAGCTTCAGCCGTTCCCGAATTTTTCATATGCAAAGTGTCATTCCATACGCCACCGCTCTTGAATAAGATACGGTCGCCGGGGCCAAAAACCGAGGCATTAATTTTGGCCAATGTTCTCCATGCTGTAGTTGTGCTCATTCCTGTACTATCATCGTTTCCGCTGGGATCTATGTAGTAAGTATTGCCCACACTTGCCAGATTCGCCTTCGCTTTTGTTTTTAGCGATGTCGGAGAATCTATTTGAACAGACTTTTGGCAGCTCAGTAGCCCAATGACTCCAATAGAAATCACCATCATTAATTTTCTCATCATGTTGTTTTTAGTTTTATAATTTGTTATAATTTTTACAGACGTATTCTCACTTGCGTCCTAAACGTT
>NZ_DKSP01000174.1:0-15635 GCF_002472745.1 Sphingobacterium sp. UBA7253
TTTAGGAAATAAAATCATCTATTTACATCCTAGTTCAGCTAAGTAGCCTGTTCAACTACCCCTAAAATTTATTTCAAGAAATCTATTGCTCGCTCAATTGCACCTTTTAATCCGGCTGGGTTCTTACCTCCAGCTGTTGCGAAGAACGGCTGACCACCGCCGCCACCTTGGATATCCTTAGCCAAATCACGCACAATATTACTTGCGTTCAACCCTTTTTCTTTGGCCAATTCGTCTGATATGACAACGGTCAAACTTGGCTTACCATCAAATTCAGCACCGATCACCAGGAACAAGTTATTAACAGCCCCCTTTACCGCATAAGCCAAGGTTTTCACCGCCTCTGCACTCGGTAGATCGACGATTGTGGACAAGAAATTAATCTCGCCGACCTGCTGGATCTTTGCTTCCAGATCTGACTTTAACGCTAAGGATTTTTCTGTAATACTTTTCTCTACCTCTTTTTTCAAAGCACCATTCTCATCGATGATTTTACCCAGTGCAGAAACAAAATCTTTCGGATTATTCATCAGCTCTTTCAGGTGGTGAACCAATTCGAAATGCTCACGGATAACAGCTGCAGAGCGAGTTCCAGTAATTGCTTCTATACGACGTACACCAGCCGCTACAGCAGATTCAGAAACAATTTTGAAAAAACCTATTTGCCCCGTTGCTGTAACATGTGTACCACCGCACAATTCTTTAGAATATTGATCTTCGAAGGTGATTACACGAACAAAATCGCCATACTTCTCACCAAATAGTGCTGTTACGCCCGAATCCAATGCCTGTTGATAAGGTACATTTCGTTCCTCCTTCAATGGAATATTTTCACGAATTTTGGCATTGACAATATCTTCCACCTGTTTGACCTCTTCTTCAGTCATTTTTGCAAAATGAGAGATATCAAAGCGCAAAATATCTGCGTTGACCAATGATCCCTTTTGATTCACGTGACTTCCCAACACCTGCTTCAGGGCAGCATGCAGCAAATGTGTTGCGGAGTGATTGTTTTCAGTATCGATTCTTTTGGTTTTATCGACCTGCGCAACAAATGTTCCTTTCAATTCCAGCGGCAATTTGTTTGTAAAATGTACAAATAGACCGTTTTCCTTTTTCGTATCTGTGATATAAATCTTTTCTCCAGTTTCTTCGGAAACCAATTCTCCAGAGTCGCCTACTTGGCCACCACCTTCGGCATAAAAAGGACTAACAGAAAGCACCAATTGGAATTGCTCTTTATTTTTCGCAACAACTTTACGGTATTTAATAACTTCAGTAACGGCAGTTAACGTATCATAGCCTACAAATTCAAATCCATCATCATCATTTACCACAACCCAATCACCCGTATCTATAGCAGTGGCAGCACGAGAACGATCTTTCTGAATTTGAAGTGCCTGGTTGAAACCTTCCATATCAACTGTTAAACCTTTTTCGCGCGCTAGCAATTCCGTCAAATCGATCGGGAATCCATAAGTATCGTATAATTCAAAAGCAAAATCCCCATTAATTACGGTGTGGTCCTCCACATAATTTTCAAAACGTTGGACGCCCGTAGACAACGTTCTTAAGAATGAAACCTCTTCTTCCAAGATTACTTTCTGTACAAAATCCTGCTGCTGGATCAATTCGTCAAATACTCCGGCGAACTGAGCTGCCAATACAGGTACAAGTTCATTGATAAAAGGAGTCTTAAAGCCTAAAAATGTATACGCATAACGTACTGCACGACGTAAAATACGACGGATCACGTAGCCAGCTTTATTGTTGGATGGCAGTTGACCATCGGAAATTGCAAAACTAACCGCACGAATATGATCAGACACTACCCGCATGGCAATATCAGACTTTTCATCTATACCGTATTTTATACCTGACTTCTCAGCAATAAAATCAATGGTAGGCGTAAATACATCTGTATCATAATTGGAGGTCTTCCCCTGTATACATCGCACCAAACGCTCAAAGCCCATTCCCGTATCCACATGTTTAGCTGGTAACGACTGAAGTGAACCATCTTTCAACCGATTAAATTGCATGAAGACAAGGTTCCAGATCTCAATTACTTGAGGGTGGTCTGCGTTGACCAAACTCTGCCCTGAAGTCTGTACGCGCTCTTCCGGACTACGCATATCGAAATGGATTTCGGAACAAGGTCCACAAGGCCCTGTCTCGCCCATTTCCCAGAAATTATCTTTTTTGTTACCAAGGAGAATTCTATCTTCACCAATCCATTCTTTCCAGAAATCGAAAGCTTCCATATCACGTTCTAAGCCTTCTTTTGCATCCCCCTCAAAAATAGTTACATATAAACGATCTTTGTCTAATTTATATACTTCTGTCAACAGCTCCCAAGCCCAAGCAATAGCTTCTTTCTTAAAGTAATCACCAAAGCTCCAATTTCCCAACATCTCAAACAACGTATGGTGGTAGGTATCGATCCCTACTTCTTCCAAATCATTGTGCTTTCCGGAAACACGCAAACAACGTTGCGTATCGGCAACACGCGGGAATTTGATGGGTGCTTCACCAAGAAACAAATCTTTGAATTGATTCATCCCCGCATTGGTAAACATTAATGTCGGGTCATTTTTTACCACTACTGGTGCTGAAGGTACTATCTGATGCCCTTTACTTTTAAAAAAGTCCAGAAAGGCTTGACGAATTTCTCTACTTGTCATTTAATTATCTAAAAATATGTGCAAACTTACTCAAAATTGGTAGGTTATGCAATGTAGAATTCCATATATTGACCTTGAAACGACTGTTTTCTCTAAACGACCAAAACTTCAATATTGACTTTTCAAACAAAAAAATCAGGAGATAACATACAGACAATTAGGGTACACTTATTTTAGATATGACAGAAATCACAAACTGATATTAAATACAACATTTTAAAACTGTTATTCGTTATTCATATTTGTCTAAAGCGCGTCAAATTCAATACGTAAAACAACAAAAACTATTTGACTTAAGGTCATTCACAATTACATTTGTTTTATTACATTTGATAGTAAAATAGGGAATCCAGTACACTTTCACGCACATTCCCTAAATGCAAAATAAATAAGATTAGATTTTGTAGATTAAATTCCTTCTAATGAAAAAAAACATTCTACTACCGGTAGATTTTTCGGCTCATTCTAATAATGCTGTAAATTACGCAGTGGACCTTGCCCTCGAAAAGGGGTATTCTATCCATCTTTACCACAATTATACTTCGGCTTCTGCTGTATTTGAGGAAGAAAATAGCCGTAACGAGGCAACTTCCCAAACATTCAAAGCTGATATCCTTATTAAAAATCTGGCAGAATCAATAAAATTAAAGCATCCTACGCTTGAAATAACCACCCAATGTGAGCGCGGTATGATTACTGAAACACTACCGGAGCTCGCCACTCCTAGTCGATTCGATTTTGTCATCATGGGGACTAAAGGCATCACCAATGACGACAGCCAACTTATTGGCAGCACGACCTATGTCATTAGCAAAAAAGCCAAAATACCTGTCTTGGCCATCCCAACTGAAGCGTCCTTTACACCTATTGACAAAGTTGGCTTACTGTCTAATTTTAAAGAAGAAGAGGTACAGACCGTGCAGGATTTTGTCAACATTATCGGCAAAGACTTTGAACTAAAACTTATGCATGTTCACTACGATCATTCATCAGAAAACAGAATCGAAGACAAGCTTGAAGTATGGAAATATAAGATCAAAAAATATATTGGTGTGACCAATATTGCTATAGAAGTGGATTCAATACAAGGCGACATTGAGGACTTAGATACGGTTCCGGAAGTGATTAATGAGATGATCCATGAGGAAAAGATCAAAATATTACTGGTGACACGATCGAGGAAATCGTTCTTTGAACGTGTTTTTACGCGTTCCGTTGCAAAAGCATTATTTAGTCATCCCTTAGTTCCAATATTTTTTACTAAAGCATAACCTTATAGCCATGTCTAAACTATTAATACCAGTAGATTATTCCGAAAACGCACGAGTTGCCGCATTTTATGCAGCTCAAATCGCGACGACAACAAATGATGAGATTACACTCTTTCATTCGTTCACTTCGCATATCAACAAATTTGCAAATGCGAAGCATTTAGTAGACCCCACCGAGGGAGAAGCTCGCCATCAGATGGAAAAACTTGTAGCCGAACTTCTACAGGAATATCCTTCGCTTAAAATTTCTACCTTATTTGCCAACGGTATTTTGGCTGAAACACTGGATAAACAAGAGATAAAAGAGGTCTATCAAACGGTGATTATGGGTACAAAAGGAGTGACCGGACTTGAATCTGTATTGATTGGAAGCAATACATATGATGTCATTAAAGAGTCGAAGATCCCTGTTCTAGCCATCCCGAAAAACGTGACAAAATTCAAAAATGACAACATCGCTCTATTGACAAATTTCAAACCCGGTGAACTTGAAGTGCTTAAACAAGCGATACCATTGTATGGAAAAAATTTCCATTTACAGCTTATCCACATCAACAAAAACAACCTAGATATCAATATATTAGGAGAAAAACTTAAAAATTGGATTGAACAGATCATTGCTGAAACTGGTATCGAGGATATTTCCTATATCATCAAGTCGCCAAGTTATTTTGCAGGTTCACGAGAGAATATTGCTAACGGTATCCATACCATTATCCGGGATGAAGATATCGATGTTATTTTGATCACAAAAAGCAGAAAAACTTTTTTCCAAAACATTTTTACAGAAAATATTGTTAAGCATCTGGCTTTTGAAATTGAGGTGCCAAACTTTTTTGGGCGTGTAGAGTAACCAAATAATTTTTGGCAAATTTATTGCAAGAGTGTTCAGTGAGTTAATTTAACAACAGTATTATAGTAGATAATTTTACAAACACGCATTATGAAAATTAGCCTTAAAAAATCAGGATTACTTGTTGCGGCAGGAATTTTATCCACCGCATCCTTTGCGCAAAGCACAAAAGAAGCATCAATCGAAGGCACAACTCCATTAGGTTCGGCAACACAATATAGAACCTGGTCTATCGGTGTAGGAGCCGGTGTAACAAGCTTGCAGAATATCGCCAAGTTTAACAATGGTGGTTATGACAAACTAGACTGGAATTTAGGATATAGTGCTTATATCAAGAAACAAATCTCGCCATCATTCGGATTAAAAGCAACTTATTTTGGCGGAAAGACAGCTGGTTATGATAACAGCGACAAGCAAACTGGATTCGAAACCAAAACTCCTTGGTCAGTTGCCTTATCTGGTGAGTTTTTAGCAGCCAACACGAATTGGAGATTTTTCAACAGTTTTATTAAACCTTATGCATCGATTGGTGTTGGGGTAATGAATGCTGAAACTGCTGCAATCGCTGGTGGTAACAAAGGTGAATATGGAGATTCTTATTCTAAGATCTATGTTCCCGCAGATTTTGGTTTGAAATTCGCTGTTGCCAAAGGTATTAACTTTGAATTGGGATACCAATTGAATTGGGCAAACCAAAGATTTGACAACAGAACAGTTGATCAACAATATAAAAATGACTTATTTACTTACGCACATGCCGGCTTAGAATTCGCATTGGGCAGCAGCAGCAAACCTGCATTGAATAATTCAAATCCTGTCGCAACCCTTGTGAATGACTATACAGTAAAATACGATGATCTAAAAGCTCAAAATGATGCATTGAATGCTAAAAACCAAGCTTTGCAAGGTCAATTGGACGGTCTAAACAATGATCTAAAAGATGACGACGGTGACGGTGTTGCCAACAAATATGATAAATGTCCGGGCACACCTTCAGGTGTTCAGGTTGACGGATCAGGTTGTCCAATTGTTGTGAAAAACGAAACCAAAGTTGTTGAAAAAGTAGTCGTTACCGAAGCCGATCGAAAAGTTGTTGCTGAAGCGATCAAAAACTTAGAATTCGATTTAGGTAAAGCAACGATTCGCTCCACTTCGTATGCAACATTGAATAAAGTTGCTGCATTATTGATCGAGAAGAATTTTAGTTTAAAACTCGCAGGTCACACCGACAATACAGGTTCACGTGAATTAAATATGCGTTTATCTAAAGAGCGTGCAGAGTCTGTAAAAGCATATTTAGTATCTCAGGGTGCTAACGCGTCGCGCATCGAAGCAACTGGATATGGTCCAGACCAACCGATTGCATCCAATAAAAACGCAGCGGGTCGTCAACAGAATCGCCGTGTTGAATTTACACTTTATTAATAACTAACAAATTACACTAATAAAAAGGTGTTTTTAATAGAAACACCTTTTTATTTACCAAATATCATATTTCAACTACAAACCTATAGTGAATTTAATTTTTAACTTATTACTTTTGCATCGGTTTATACAAACACAAATTATATGAAACTAAAATTACAATTAGTACTTGCTCTAGCATCAGCGGGCTTATTTGCCAATAATGCAATTGCTCAAAATGCGAAGGGATCATCCATTGAAGGAACAACACCATTTGGTCCGGTTACGCAATACAGAACATGGTCTATTGGTATCGGTGCAGGGGTGACTAATCAAACCAATATTGCTGGTTTCAACCGTGCAGGTTATGAAGATTTGGCATGGAACCTGGGTTACAGTGCCTATATTAAAAAACAAATTTCTCCTTCGTTCGGTATTAAAGGAAGTTATTTCGGAGGTAAAACAGGAGGTGCTTTCTTAACGAAAACAGCAGATCAGTCATTCGAGGCAAAGACCCCTTGGTCAGTGGCCTTATCTGGAGAGTTCCAAGCAGCCAATACCAACTGGAGATTCTTTAACAGTTTCATCAAACCTTATGCATCAATAGGTGTTGGTGTGATGAACAGCAAAACTACGTTGACGACAGGAACAACTTCCCAAGAATCGGATGGCATTTCCAAAATTTACGTACCATTGGACATGGGACTTAAATTTGCTGTTGCCAAAGGGATCAACTTCGAGTTGGGTTATCAGTTAAATTGGGTTAACCAAAACTTTGACGGTATTCAAGGTGGTCAATATAAGAATGACTTGTTTACTTACATCCATGGTGGTTTAGAATTTGCATTGGGTAATGGTAGCAAACCGGCTTTGAACAATTCAAATCCAGTAGCGACCTTAGTTAACGACTACACATTGAAATATGATGATCTTAAAGCACAAAATGATGCTTTAAATGCTAAAAACCAAGCACTACAAAATCAATTGGATGGCCTAAACAGTGACCTGAAAGATGATGATGGTGATGGTGTAGCTAACAAATATGACAAATGCCCAGGCACACCTTCAGGTGTTCAGGTAGACGGTGCAGGATGTCCAATTGTTGTTAAAAACGAAACAAGAGTGGTTGAGAAGGTTGTTGTAACAGAGGCTGACCGAAAAGTTGTTGCTGACGCAATCAAAAACCTGGAATTCGATTTAGGAAAAGCAACCATACGTCCTACGTCATACGCGACATTAAATAAAGTAGCCGAACTGTTAATCGAGAAAAATTTTAGCTTAAAACTAGCTGGTCACACCGATAATACAGGTTCCCGTGAATTGAACATGCGTTTATCAAAAGAACGCGCTGAATCGGTAAAAGCTTATTTAGTATCTCAAGGTGCTAATGCATCACGTATTGAAGCGACAGGTTATGGCCCTGACCAACCGATCGCATCAAACAAAACCGCTGATGGTCGTCAACAAAACCGTCGCGTAGAGTTCACGCTTTATTAATCGATATTCTTTGATTTATACAAGCCAAAGGCATCACGTGAAGTGATGCCTTTTTTATTACTCCTTTTCTTATCGAAATCTTATTCTTTGATAAGGTAAACGTAAAAAGATCCCCCTATTTAAAGTAAATAAACATTTGAGCAACAAAAAGATAACTTCCAAACAAACAGCATAACACGTATTTTTAATAAAGCAAAATTTAAAAAATGCGTAGACCCCATGCTCTTGTGTTGGCTTTCTTTTCGTTGATCTTTTCCTCTTGTGAAAAGGATCCACCACTTCACGAACCCGGCTCAAATGAAACCATCAACCAGTGGACATTAGACCAAATGAAACGCTACTACTACTGGAATTATAAAATTGGATCAACCCAAGATTACCAACAAAGTCCAGATTTATTTTTCAAACATATCCTATACCCCGAAGATCATTTTTCCACTATCTTACAAACCCTAAATAGTGATACCTATGGAAATACGCTAACAAATACTTTTGGGTTCGATATGGTACAACTCCAAACAACAGGTAAAACCATCCAACTGATCACCCAGATTGTTCCCTTCAGCGAAGGAGATTTAATAGGACTCAAAAGGGGAGACAGCATAAGCCACATCAACAACGAGCCTATCGACCAGAGCAACCTGAAATCGCTACTAAGCAAATCCTTGATTTTACCGGCAATGCATTTGACGCGAAACGATGGCAAAATCTTTCATCTGCCTTCTTCCTATATTTCCCAGCCTGTCCTCTATACCGCTAAACTCATCTCCTCCTCCCCCACGGTAGGCTATATATTTTTAAGTCAATTTGACTTTAGTGGGGCATATTCATTATTGGAAGCGGTCCAAAATTTCAAGTCCCAACAGGTACAAGAACTTATTGTCGATTTACGTTATAACCCCGGTGGACAGGTTGCTTTCGCCTCATTTTGCGCACTCTTATTGGCAGACATCAAGGAAAACGACATTTTTGCCAAATACCAAGGCAACAAAAATATCAAAAATAGAGAAGACAGCTTCGCAGCAGCACTGCAAGGTCAGCCCGATGGCTATTCATTTTCAGCAAAAGATGTTCTAAAACAAGGTTTACATTTAAAAAGAATTTTTATACTCACAGGGCCAAACACGGCATCTGCGTCCGAAATGTTAATTAATGGATTACATCCCTATGTACAGGTTGTACAGGTTGGCGATAAAACCTATGGAAAAGATATGGCATCGACCACACTATCTACACCTGAGGAAATTCATGGCACTGAACGTGCTTGGCATTTGATTCCCATGATCTATAAAATATACAATAAAATGGGACAAGGAGATTATAGCAACGGAATTACTCCTTCTATCAAGATCGACGAATTTGCCTTTTTACCTTTACCCCCAATAGGTGACACCAGAGATCCATTGATCCGGGAAGTGTTACGAACAATTCGTGATAAAAACACCAGAGTCAAGGGCACTATCAATACAACAGAAAAGACGAACATTTTATCCCCCAAATATAGAGGAAGTACTTATCAGGTAATACCTATCGAAGTGAGTACAGAGGATAAGACCGAAAAATAATTTTATCAGTGTGCACAAGAATTTAATGAGGTGATGATCATACGTAGATCGGCTCCAGTCTGTCCATTTTTGGCTAATTTGCGAAGAGAAGGAGACAAGATTTTCGAACGAATGGTTCGCTCCTTCGATCATAGTCCTGTACGATGTCTTCCAGCTGCTGCAACTGTTCCAAATATTGCCGATAAAGTTCATTCAGCTCCGCCATTTCATTCCTTAAGGATAGCAGCGCAGCCGCATCAACGGACTGATCTACATCTCCCTGAATTTTCAGGGAGATAGCAAATAAATTACGATGTTTTATAGCATTGATGCCTTTCATAATGACTATTTTTTTGAATTAATGGTTTACCATTGATGTAAGTGTTGACGGGTATCTGTGTTTGTTTTGTAATGAGTTTTATTTCTGTAGCCAGATATTATCCAAACCATAGCCTATCCCTCCAATTTCTGAGAATGCATCAACATCAAAATATGCATCGGATTCTTTTTGAGGGAGATATACAATACCGATATCTACCGAAAAATTAAAAAACAAAAAGACTTTTTGTCCATCTATAAGGATCGGTTTTAAATCCTTATCTAATACTTGCGCCTTTGGCACAAAAGTAGCGTCAATCGGTATTTTGATAAATTCTTCGGGAATTTTATCTGATATCAAGTCGGTAATCAGGATTGGATTTTCGTCATACTTGACCATATCCATTCCCCAACTTTCATCATAGACAGGCTTACCTTGATAAACCGCCAATCGAATTGGCTCACCATTAGGTGAAATTGTTTTATTATAATTTAAGATCTTTACTTGCCTCACACCCGGAATCGATTCAACATCATCTCCCAAGGGATTTGGCCCAACAACGAGTGACGGATCAATGGGACTTTTACTATGTACACCAAAGGTATTTAATCCTGATTTGAGCGGAAGCCGTTGCTCTAGGACGACCTGATCATTACTATTATATGCAACGACCGATGAAGAATCGGCATCTTTATTTCGTATAAAAATAAAATTAGCATCGTTTGGATTAGCAACTTTTCCATCTATCGTTACTCTTTTTACATCCACCGACGCAGTGCTATAGGATCTAAAAGCAATCCGGGCCAATTCTTCAGTTTCTACAATAGGTTCACCTTTTTGACAGGAAGACAATAGGGATCCAATCCAAAGGGCTATAAAACAGAGAAATAAATTTTTAATCATCTATAAAGGATAAAGAAGTGAGCCATTGCATGGCTCACTCAATTAAATAATCAATATTAATAAGTTTTTGGAGCAAATTGAGTCCAGTTTGCAGTCCAAGGAGCAGTTGTCGGATGGAATGCACCTTTATAAGTTGTACTTCCATCACCATATGCAGGTGAAGTTGACAATGGTCTTAAAAAAGCAGGATTAAATGTAGATGTTGTTGGATAAAAAATATTAACACCACCTGCTAGCTTTAAATAAGCAGCAGCATCCGTTGAAACATTTGTTTGATTTCCAGCTGGTGTTGCACCACTGAATGCTGCTGTATACGCATGTACAACATTACCTGTAAAAGTACCTGTTGCACCATCCTGAAATGCAGCACCTGTGGCATAACCTGCGATAATCGAATTTTGAATATCATACTGTGAAGCTCTTCTCCAACGGTTACCAAATTTCAGCTTAGTCGTAGCTACACTAGCATCTTTAATACCCAAGAATGTGAAATTTTTCAATACCGGACGAGTCTTAGGTGTCGCTGCATATGGTGCTGTACCTTCGTTATCCGACTCCAAACCGTTTGAATCCGAGCTACCGCTTGATGTGCTATTTGTTGAATTAGGATCCTTTAATGATAAGGCATATTGAATTGTTCCAGTGTATCCATGATCGAAATCAAAGTCATCATCGTCATTCGATAATGCAACCAAGTACTTCGCATTTACAGTACCTCCGAAGAATTCGAAGCCATCATCTTTACCCCAGGATACTTGAATGTTTTCTAGGGTAGTTCCGCTACCAACACCACCTAGCGTTAATCCATTGATTTCATTGTTATCGTTCAAGTTGTAACCGGCAAATTCAATACGCACATATTTCAATGAACCTGAATTGTCTGCTGGACTAGAACCACCATAAGATACATCTGTTCCTATTGGTTGCGGTAATCCTTCGATTTTTGTTGTCGCAGGCTGGTTTGTTGTTGCTGATCCCAATATGATCAATCCACCGAAATCGCCAGGATTGCGGGATCCAGATGCATTCGGAGAAGTAAACACGATAGGCGATGCAGCAGTACCATTAGCGATCAATTTCGCTGTTTTTGGAACAACTAATACTCCCTTAATATCGTGTGTTTTTCCAGAGACATTATCAGTGTAGGCTTTAGTATTACCAGAAGTAATGTAAGTACCCGCTTGAATTGTCAATGTCGCACCCGGTTTTACGAAAGCAACTCCATCAATTTTCCATACGGTATCTGCAGAAAGCGTAGTTTTAGTAATAATACCGGCAGCATCTGTTGGGATCGTTGCCTGAGGTTTGTTTGGCAAACCAGCATTCAAATCTGAATTAGGTCCTACGTTGTCTTTGTTACAAGAAGCTAATGCGATTGCGCATACGCTTGCTACTGTTAAGATTTTTTTCATTTTGTGTTAAATAATTACTAGCTTTGCCATCACAAGATCATTTTTTAGACTATGCATCCCTATGGGATAGCATTTCATAAGGTTGCATAGTTGTTTTCAATCACCCGTTTTCTGTATTTTTCTATTTTACTTCCCTGTTGTGCGACTTGGACGAACCCGGAACTTATGTACATTATTGAGGAGTGATATGAAACTGCCTCGCGCAGATAGTTTTATCTTATTAAAAATTGTATGTCAATGAAAGATTAAATCTTCTCCCTTCTTTTTTTCGATAGGTTATAATATCCCCATCAGCTTTATTGTATCTATTGTCCCCTTTAAATTTTTTGATTGTATAAATTCCATTTTCATTTCCGACACTGTATCCCTCTGTATTCTGATAATAGCGAGTCCAATCATCTAATAGGTTCGCCATATTCAACTTAGCTTCTAATTTATTGTTGAGAAAACGTTTATATATCTGCAGGTCCAGTTGCTTAGGCGCTAATTCATATTCCACTCTATTGGGATCAATGGAAGTAATATTCGTTCTGTATCCTCTATGGTTATAACTAACCGTCGTTCCGAATGAATTTCCCCAATAGCCAATTCCCAAATTCAACAACCATGGTGATTGACCGATCAAAGGACGATCCTGACCGGGAGAACGATCTTTAATCCGCTCAGGCAACTCCTTTCCGTCAACAATCTTATACTTCCACGAACTCAATACATTTACTTTGGAGCTTAAAAGCGTTGCATTCGCTGAGATAAAAAAATTTGTTAACCAATCTTTATCACCTATAAAACTTAAATTTTTACGAATTTCAAATTCTAACCCATTATTTTTAGCAGATTCCATATTATTAAAGACATAATAGGCCCCACCCGTAAATGATTCATCTTCGACCAGTTCAATGGGTTTATCCAGATATTTATAAAATCCCGTTAATGATATAATTTCTCCCGGACTTGGGTACCATTCCAACCGCAGATCTACATTATCAATAAAGGTCGATTCCACATTATCCCCTGAAATAATCGCATCCAGTTCAAAGTCATAAAATCCAAAAAAACCTGTTTCTCGAAAATCTGGACGGATTGCAGTTTTTGAATAGCTACCTCGAACATTAAAGGTATTAGTAACACTATAAGTGGCATTAATGGATGGTAAAAATTTCCAATTATTTTCACGCACAAGCAATTTATATGCTATAAATTTATTTTTGTCATCATTCGGATCACCATTCTGTTTTCTAAACATTTCGTCCTGACGATTTTTTAGGTTATAATATTCAGCACGAACACCATACACCAAGCGCAATTTATTCCATAATTTCTGATCCAACATAAAATATCCTGCGTGCGATTGCATACTTCCGTCATATACATTTCCGCCAATAAGCTCGGGATAATAATAAGCCTGACCAATGCCGTTGCCAATATTTTCCGACGAAAACAACACATCATAAGGCGCTTCGATAGCAGGTGCTGCGGTTGACGGATCATTAGGCATATAGGAACGCGTAAAGGGCAACAAACGAAATATGGATAAATCTCGCTTCTTAGACCAGCCCTGATAACCAACTTTAACCAAAGTACTGACAGATCGTCCTTCTCCAAAAATGCGGGAAAATGCCATTGCCCAATTATAATCATCCTCATTGATCTGTGTCCACATACGGGAATCTTTTCCCAGCACAGATGAATTTGACCATCCTGAAAGATTTAACAAATTTGGAGTCTGAAATAGATGTTGATCATCGAATACAGTAGTCAATCTATATCTCAATTTCCGCTCATCTAAAATCTGTTGTTTGATTTTATTATAGGCAAACATGCCTTCCGCTTTAATTTTCCAAGGCAATTTATATTCGCCGCTTAATTGATGCTGTTGTAAAGACATTGCTTCAGGCAGCTGATACTGATTTTTTGTTGGAGCATTACTTAGGTCTGCAAAGGCCGCTCGAATATTTTCATTATAGGAGTTGTTATAAGTACGGGCATATATATTTTTGAATGCGAGCTTAAAATCCTGCCCTTGTAACCCAAAATTCGCAACTAACCCACTACTACTATTAAAACGATAAGAAGTACCCGCTCCATTTAAACCGACTCCTGTACTGTCAATATAGTGTGCTCCATTAATAGCGGATCCTCTCACATTATTGAAGGCTACAATATTTTGTTCATTTCGAATATTCGCAGAAGCAGAGAAACCAAACAATAATCCATTTGAAAGATTATATCGTCGCCCCAATGCAAACCGAAAATTTTGGTTGGGATTGGCTTTATAACGATATAGTTTCATAGCGTCTGCATTGACCTGTTTAGATTGGGATATTGCATCAATGTCATTATACTTGACATCTGAACCCGGCATTAAAAATTCTTCATTTAACTTTGGATCGTCCAGTACATACCCAGGGGGGGCATCCAGACGTCGGGCTTCACCATTCCAATACCAAGGCAATATCCCCTCAGGTTGTTTTGAAGAAGAATGATTAAAACCAAAAAATTCCGATGCTTTCCGCTCCCCCAGCCGATAAAAGTCTTTGCCAGTTGTGCGGGAATTACCACCTATCCCATATTGTATTGTCGTAAAATTCTTCTCCGGAATATCCAATGTATTTACCGAAACCTGTCCGCCAGAAAATTCAGCGGATACATCCGGTGTTGCCGTTTTATTGACCACCACCGAGCTCACCATTTCTGTCGGTATAATATCAAAGGAAAAATCCCGTCTATTCTGCGAAGTACTCGGAATCACCACACCGTCCAACATGGCCTGATTGTAGCGGTCGGACATCCCCCGCACAATGACGTTCCGGTTATTAACAGTGGTCAATCCGGTAACACGTTTTAAAACCTGCCCCATATCATTGTCCGGTGTACGTGCGATCTGTTCGGCGGATATTCCGTCCGTCACCGACGCTGCGTTTTTTTGCGCCGCATAAAGACCGGCTACGGAAGCTTTTTTAAACGATACATTGACAACTGCCGTCTCTAGCGCATTTACCTGCGTCTTCATGGCAATGTTTAACCCTGTCCGTTGTCCGGACTGTATTTTGACCCCTTCAATACGTTGGGTCTGGTAAGAGAGGTAACTGACTTCCAATATGTAGGTTCCCGGTTCAGCATTCAAAAGATAGCTCCCATCGATACCGCTCTGTGTTGATTTATTGGTACCGATCAGTTTGATGCTGGCATTAGCCAAAGGCTGACCGCGATCATCAATAACTTTACCTGAAATATACCCATTCTGCTGTACCGGTTTTTCGACTAATGTAATATAGACACTGTTGTCTTGAGCCATTAGGTCAGTCTCCCTGAGCAGATAACGCATGACATCGCGGACACTACTACTTTTAAAAATTTTGGCATTTACCTTTTTCTTTGCCAGATTATATTTCGCTGCATCGAAAGCGATATGTATATTTTCGGATTCCAAACGCTCGAAAGCCGCCGGAATATTAGATTCACTAAAAGAAACTGTAATCTTTTTATTGAGTAACTGCCCGTATGCGCCCGAAGCTAAGAGCATTTCGGCCGACACGATCGAAAGAAATAGACCTACCAACGATGTCCTTATCATAAACTTAATATCGTTTTGCGTAACGTATTGCTTAAATTTCATAAATTTGTATGCGTATATAATATCTCTTAAGTTGTTGTATATGTTATTTATACCATCTCCAAATGGTACATGATGCAGAGTTGACGATGGCCGTCGTCAGCTCTCTTTTTTTATTCCCGAATTAGTAAATAT
>NZ_DKSP01000172.1:0-7788 GCF_002472745.1 Sphingobacterium sp. UBA7253
ACAGCAGGGCTACGGTAAATTTATATTGGAGCGAAATACGCATGAGATAAGTATTTTAATATGGCAGACGCCGTTTATTAATGATGCAGAACAGGATTATTGTGCCGCTTGCATTTGATAGGTATTGCGTTTAACGATATTGCCCTGCTCGTCTTTTACCTGGACGAGCCTGCCGAAGACATCGTATTCGAAGCGGGAGATATGGCCCGCTGCATTGCTGCCGCTGGTTATCCCTTTAAACAGGTCATAGGTATAACTCTCCATAGTGGCGCTCATCGGGTGTAAGCGCAGCTCGTCGATATATCCGCTTCCGGTAACGGTGACGCCTGTTGGGTTGTAAATATTGTGTTCGCAATAGGTCCAGCCGTTTGCAGTTGATCCCGTTGTATAGGGCGCTGTTCCGTTGACCAGGGCATTGCCGTTCTTTATCCAATAGGAAACTATGAATCCGCCGTTAACGGGTGTACCGCTTACTTCCGAACCCGGAATATCAGCCAATGCATTGGGATTCCAGGTGATGTCGCCATTCGATAAGATGTAACAACGATTACCTGTGGCATTATCCGATGCAGTGGTATTCCCCTCGTTATACAACCAGTTGCCTGCGGCATCGGGTTCAAAGCTGGTAAAGCCGATCTTATATAAACTATCACCGAACACTTTCGCTATCGGGTAACTAAAGTCATGTCCCCAGATCAGGGCAATACTTTGTTGGCCGTTGCCATACATCAGGGCAGGATTGCCTTTCTCGTTGTACGCCCGGTACGTAAGCTCCAGGCTGTATTTCGGATCTTTCAATAAGAAAGGTCCGGCATTAGATAACGACAGGTTCATGGGTGTAAACGTAGTCAGGGGCGCAGGCACCTGTAATTTGTATTGCCGCTTTGGACGCACTTTATAGCCCTGGAACTCGTTCAGCTCATATTCTGTCAAACTGCCAGAAACTACTTTACCGTCTACTTTTGTAAAAGTTTCAACGGGATAGGCGGTGAGATGATTTTCGCTCATGTATTTAAGAGCCAGGGGCGCACGGAAAGGGCTTGTCAAAGCGCTGGTGTTGTAATCGGAAGACAGGTAGGTCGTTTGTTCTACCTGGGCGCCGTCCGGTTGCAGGGTAAGGGTTTGGTAAGGATAGTAGTTACTACTGCCTAAATAGTTTTGGTAGGTGGTCGTTATTAGCGAACCCGTGGCTGTCAGGTCAGTTGTTGTTGATTTGACCAGGCGCACCTTTTCACCCAGGTAACTATATAATTCCCCGCGAAATTTGTAAACCTCCTTCACTTCAGTATTGGCTTTATTGACCGAATATGCAGTTTTCCAACCGTTAACCGAACCGCCCAGCTGGTAACTGTAGATATTTTCCACCTTGCGGAGCAATACGTTATTCTTATCGAAGGTCTGCGCAGTAAGCAGCTGCCCGTTACGGTGTGCGTAGCTTGTGGCAGGGGCAAAAGGATAATTGATCTCGCATTTATGGTAGGGCGTGCTGAAATTGTACAATATGCTACCACCTTCGCCGTTGGCGCCATAGGTCTCCCTTACATAGCTATAAGCTACCGGACTGCTGTTGTTCTGGGCAGTATTATTGGCCAGCGAGGAAAAGACGTAAGAAGTAATGTCAATGAGATCATAACCGCTAGTTCCATTGGGGCGCGTAAAACGATACCGGTAATTGGATTCGTAATTCGGTTTCATCTGGGCAATGCCACTGGAGCGGTCCGGCTCGCCCGGCAAACTGTAATCATAAGTTCTAACATTGGATACAGCACTATAGGGATCGTAGTCGGTAATGCGCTTTACCCGTAACCCACCCACGAATTTATTCTTATCGTAACCCACAATGTTTTGAAAAGTCACACTAGCCCTGATCCGGTCCTCACAGTCATACATATTGGCCTCAGCATAACGGCAATCAGCCTCTACATAGAGGTTGTAATTGTGACCGGCTATAAACTGGTAATTTACATTATTAACCCCTTGGGCAACCACCTGATTCGTCGTCAGATCCTTAAGGATAAAATTTTTGGTATTGCCTACACAGGTCCAGGTATTGCGTTCAACTTGAATGGTGACGGTCTGCGTACTGGGTGCGGTAAATGTAGTAGTCGCATTTTGGTATTGCGTCGCACTATTGTATTTACAACTGGAAAAGGCCGTATACTTGGTATAGCTGTATATGGGTTCTGCGAGGTAATTATTTTCTCCGCAATCCTTGCCTACTGTATTGTTTTCGTATTCAAAATAAGTATAGCCACCTGTTGGATGATAGATCCTGTTGAGTATACCTCGCCTAGTATGGAGCGGATTTACATCCCGGTTACCGCCGATAACATCAAATGTTGTTGTTCCATCTGTAAAGGTCTTACCCTCGATCAAGGTACTATTGGAGTAGCCATTATAATAGCCCCAATGATCCTGGGAAAATGAGCCATAGGCGGGTATCGAATTGTCGTCGTATCCAAAATTATACCTGTCGATTAGCTCACTGCCTACGCTGGTATATACGGAATCCAACCGGAGTTTTTTAGCCATCGGATCTGTTGAAATATCGTTGTAGTAAGTATAGCCTAAATTGAATTTCCGCACCAGGTTGCTGCCATTGTCATATACCTCGATGTTAGATAGGGCTTTAGTACCTGCTACCTCATACTTTTCCGTGTTGTAGTTAAAGTTGACCCTGCCGTTTGGAAATACGATCCTGTTGAGCTTTTTTTCAAAAACATGTACGGTCGATGAGCAAACAGATGATTTGACCGGGTAAGGATTAATGTCGCCATAGTCATAGTTTCTCGTTTCTGAAATCGTGGTGATTGCCTGCAGTTCCGTGGTATAATTGAACGTCAGGCTATCCTTGGTATCGGGATAAATGATTTTAGAAACATACCAGGTGGAGGCATAATCCATCGTGCCACCAAAGTCGGAACAACTTTCAGAACTGGTCGTCGAATAATCATTGAAATAATACCGCACGCCCTGGGCATCGGTAAGCACAAAAACAAAATCATGCTCAACCGGCGTTTTGGTATAGGATACCTTTACATCCTGGTCGGGCATTGTGATGATACCATCATTGCCAATGATAAATTTCCCGGAAGCGCTTCCAATGTTGAAATTGAATTCATCAGGCTGGGTATCCCATATGCCGTCTGCTACCGCTTTAAAGGTATCTATCGTGCTGTTTACAGAAAGGAAGGGACTTGCCTTGGCAATTAATGAAGCGCCCTGCTGACTCTCATATCCGCGCTCATCCGGCTTGCCACGGAGCACGCGGGAAATAGTGTAGGCAGAATTGAGGCTCCATCCCAAGCCCACATCACTCGATAGGTCGCTGACCTTGATACCGGCAGCATGGTAACTCAATCCGATGGGTAAAGTATGTTTACCCGCATTGACCGTATAGATAGGAACACTGATATTGGGCAGACCACTAAACAAATTCACCGGGATATTGCCGTACTTATTGAATGCAGCGGTATTCGGTGTGGGAATGTTGAAGTCGAGCTTCGTCGGATTTTGAGTTCCGGCAGGTTGTGCATAGGCCATATTGGATAAGGCCAGCAGCATCAGCCATAGTAATCGTTTACGCATAGATATTTGTTTTTGTGGTAAAACTCTTATTTAGGTCCGCCATGACTTGGCGGATTTATTTTTAATTTTTATTTTCCCCAGCCTAGCCTCAGCATAAACGGGGTTCTTAAATTGCTTTGCTGCCACAGGAAATTATACCCCGCCATAAAGGTGCCGTTCCATTTGCTGCTGATGCGGTAGCGCTTCATGATGCCGAGATAGGCTGCCTCCTGTTGCCCGCCAAATGCCGCTTTCAGCGCATTGCCAGACGCTACGACAGACTGCGGATCATTCCTGTTATCTTCCAGGTAAGCACGGTCCTGCGGACGGAAAGCCCGTTCGTAACCGGTCTGCAGGCTAAAGCCATACAATAGTTTCCAATCGGCATACACCCGCGTACTAATACCCTCATAACTCAGGCGGATATGTTGCCAGTCCTGGCCCAGGCCAATACTGGCAGCAATGCCGATGCCATAACTCAGGCTGGGCGTATGTTTGAAGGCCACACCGGCTCCCAGTTCCACCATTGCCGGCCGTAAGCCGTCGGGCGTAGCGCGCGTAGTCTGGAAGTTGTATTGTGGCTCCAGCCGCTGCCAGAAAGGCTTTCCGCGTTCCGGGTTTTTATGAAAGGCGGGCTTTTCGATACGCTTCAGTTTATCCTTGGTGGCCTTCGCTTCCTGCAGACCCTGCCGGGCTTCCCGTGCCAGGTTGCCGGCTTCTTTTACTTTATCGGTTACCTTACCCAGTTGATTGCTGAAATCTTTTATCTGTCCTTGCATTGCCTGTTGCACGACTTGCAGGTTACCAAACTTTTCACTGAGCATTTGCTGTACCTGTCCCTTAGTTTGGTAACCCATGTTTTGCAAGTCGGCAGCTGATAAACCACTCCCCAAACCATTTTTATTATTGCCTATATAGCTTTCAAAACCCTCGATACCCTGCAGGTATTCCATCGCTTTTTCTTCGGCAGCATCGGGATCATCGGCCAGGCCACGCCAGGCTTTCATTTTTTCCTGGGCATAGTATACCTCTTTTTGTATCCCCTGTAAACCGGGTATACCAGCACCTGCAGCCATTTGCTCAAGGCTTTGCATGCGCTGCCGGATCAGGTCTTTAACCTGTTGCTGGGCATTTAGCTTGCCTTGCAGTCCGGCGATCTTGCCGCTGTAATCGCCACCGGGCAACGCTTGTCCGCTTATGCCCTCCAAGGCAGCAAGTTTATTGCCCTGGTTATGCATAAACTGCCCGATGCCTATCAGGCTATCAACGGTGGCATTACGCCGCTTGGCCATACGGGCCAGAGCGGTAGTGTCTTTGGATAAAACGGCAATCGAATCAAAGCTTATCGAGCGGTTCAGGTATTGCTTGTAGGCAACCGAATCTTTAGCAGCGAGCTTGGCCAGCATACGTGCTTCTTTTTGCTGCAGGCGGCCCAACAGGCGTTGCTGGATGCGATCTGCGCGTCTGATATATTTATTCAACTCAGTTGTTCTTTTTTCAAGATATAAGGATGCTTCGTTAATTCCATTTTCAGATTGAGCAGATGCTTCAACGACGAAAAAGGGAATAAAGAAAAGCAATACAAATATGAAAATTGAGCGTGGCAACAGTAGCTTTATTGATTTGGTAAATGTATCAGAGAGTATCTGTAAGGATACAGGTAAAAACCCCCGTTTGTATTAATTAACATCCGTTCATTTTTATTTAACCCGGAATTGTCTGGATGTGAGGAACGAAATACACCTACAGCAGTGCATAAGATTAAAGCAAAGTAAAGAACACAGAGTCCCAAAATAACCCAGCTTTTAATTTTCAAATTTCGATTTGAGTCGATAGTCTGACCAATCATGATAATTTCAATAATTTATTTTTTAATAACATTTAAGGAATTATTCTATATCAAATCATTATTTCATAAGGTTAGAAATAATAATATTTTTCATTAATAAACTACCTTTACAAAATCTTAGAAAATTTTGAGCGTGAGAAGATTTACAGCTAAGTCTTAAACACCCAGTTTTTTATTATTGGTAGACTTTATATGTTTTTATCAAGATGAACGCAAAAGGAAAAACGCAAAAGGAAAAACGCAAAAGCGAATCGTAGATAAAAAATTCACTGTGAAGATATATGTGGCTTAAGGGTGTTTCCAAATAAAATAAGGGAAATGAAGAAAAGAGGCAATATTTTTCGGCAAGACGAAAAAAACCAGGTTTTTATCTTAAATTTTAATTGAATACTTATGAAAAAGAACAATCAATCCAATCCGAAACTCACTCTCAAAATTCAAAAAATTGTTTATTTAACGCCTAAACAAATGCACAATTTACATGCTGGTGAAGAGGCGTCAGTTTTTACCAAGCCCCAAAGTTTTAATTGCCCAGTTCCCTACAACGCGCCTCCTTACCTTACAATGAAGTTCTGCAACGAATAAAAATAAAATAACAAAAAATAAAATATAGCACTACCTTCGGCCCCTCTATGTAGCGAAAAAATTTAAATACGCTACTTATGTTAATCAAAAAAAACATAAGAAATGGAAAGGACGAAGGTGGTGCTAATCCATATTGCTGTATGGGTTATTTATGTGTCAATTTTAATTTTTAATCTCGGGTATAGCGAGAAAAATTGGAATGATTTCATTTATGAAACGTCAGTTTCTCATCTCATCTCTGTCGGTGTCTTTTATTCCACGACACTCTGGATTCTTCCTCAATTTTACGCTAAAAATAAGTACATTAAAACTCTTGCCGGTTTTCTTTGTATCCTAATTGCTAGTGAAGTTTCTAGATTTATCTATACCTATTCTGTCTCCCCAATTTTATTAGGGAGAAGAATTTCTTCATCAACTTTACCTTTGGATACTCAAATAGTAAACTTTTTTTTTCAATGGTTTAAATTCTCTTTATTAGGTGTATTGTATTGGTCCAGGACATCGAAAATAGAGCTTCAGAAGAAACTTGCAGATCAAATTGCAGAGAGTTCGAAACGAGAAAAGTTAGAACTTGAAAATGCAGCGCTCCGGGCACAAATAAATCCGCATTTCATATTTAACACGCTTGAGGTTTTAAGAAGGGAGGCTTCAGAATCAAGTCCAAACGTTTCCTACGGAATTGCCTGTTTTATGGATATTTTACGCTCTGGAATAAATAAGCTTGGGCCAGATGGAAAAATTCCACTGCTAACTGAAATTCGAGCTATTGAAGGAATCGTTTATTTGTATTCGAAAAGATTTCCTGAATTAATGGTATCCCTCGTTTCTGATGTAGAGAATCATGAAACCCATCGCATTCATTCTCATGTACTCTTGCCATTAGTTGAAAATGCCTTTAAACATGGTGATAAGAAAATTACAGTTGAATTATCTGTCGATAAAACTACGGTTAAGTTAAACGTCAATAATATAATTGGGCGCCGAATAAAGGATGAATCAACAGGAATTGGCCTATCATATGTAAAAAGGATTCTTGAATCAAATTATCCAAATACATATAAACTTAAAACTAACCAGACAAAGGAAGACTACTCTGCAGAACTCATTATTCACTTTAATTAGGTACTTATGGAATTTATCAAATGTATTATTGTAGATGATGAAATTAACTCTATACAAAACCTTGAAAGGCTGATCAAAACAATTCCCCAACTGGAAATTGTAGGAACTTTCCTTAACGCGACTGAAGCTATATCTTTTGTTGAAAAAAATGAAGTTTACCTCGTTTTCTTGGACATAAATATGATTGATTTGTCGGGATTTGAAGCAGCTAAAAGGCTACCTGACAAAAAAATTATTTTTACTACTGGATTTGCATCATACGCACTCGATTCTTACAGTTTAGAGAATGTTGTTGATTATTTATTAAAACCGATATTGTTTGAAGATCTCACTCGTGCGGTAAAAAAAGCAAACAAGCTATTTGTTGTTGAGAATCATTTCTATCTTTTGAATAACGATCTGTATCTAGCGTATAGAGAAAATGGAATAGACAGGAAAATTAGTTTTACCAGTATATCTCATATTGAAACAAAAAACAACTACTCCTTAGTATACTTGGAAAATAAGATGATTACTGTTCCCATCCCGCTTTGGGAGCTTGAGAGAACTCTACCTGAAAGTAAATTTATTAGGATTAACAAATCTACTGTTGTTAACCTGATGAAAGTTATAGATGATGACAAGACCAAACATCTAGTAATGATAGGGGGAAAAAAGCTCATATT
>NZ_DKSP01000172.1:7904-15508 GCF_002472745.1 Sphingobacterium sp. UBA7253
GGGAAAAAAGCTCATATTTACAGGGCCATATAGAAGAAAGAATGCTGAAAAAATGATTGATTCCCCCTAAACAAATAATAGGGGGAATGGCTAATTCTACTGGGAAATTAGTCTCCTGAAGTTATTGTCTATGAATCAAAAGCCCAAAGCATCATGGCACTATCCAGGGCAGCATCCTCAAGGACATAGCGGAAACTCACGTATGTAATTAAACTTGCAACGGCACCATAAGCATCAGCCCCAGCGCCAAGTATGGCGCGGATAAATTTCCTTAAAAATTCAGCTTCAGATTTACCTGGACTTTTGGAAATTGCTTCCATCCAAAAAAACATGGAGTGCCGGTATATTGATGTAAAATGTAAAAGCTGGTCGGCCTCTGTCCTACTTATTTTTATTTTTCCCGATAGAACATTGTCTTCAACAACTAGGATCTTCTTTTTGAAGGCACCGTAATCGGAAGGGGATTTCATTTCTTTTGCCGCTAAGAAAATATCATTGATATTTTTGGCTAACGTCCTTGAGCATCCGAGCTTTTCTGTCAGATCTTTAATCTCCAGGTTCTTGATTTGCTGATTTTGCTTATGACGTTGTAGAAGCGCTTTAAGAGGTTCTCCTCCATACCTGTTTTTAAAGAATTCTCCAACAAACTTTTGCTTCATTTCGGAAGAAAAACCGCCATTTTGAGAAAGCTTTCGATAAATAAATGTCAGTGCCTGATTATGGATGATCCCAATTGAATCAGCCGGATTTTTGGAATTAAATGGCTTTTCAATTTGGGTTTTAACCGTGGCCATTTTTAAAGATGGAGCCCGCTGCTCCTGGTGGGATGGTACGGATTCTTTACTGCAGCCTAAAGTAAACAAAATCACTACTAAACTTAAGATTTGAATTTTCATTTTTTGATGGTTTTAATTTTTCCAGTCAAAATTGAAAATTGAAATAAAGTTCTTGTGATACTGGTTTAGTAGCTATCCAATTTTTCAGTCTATTTAACGCGATTACGAAAATCACTGGTCTCCTGTCTGAAATTTATCATGATAGCCTCCGGCTGCTGTTTTCTCGCTGGAAAATGAAGAAATATATCGAGATAGGTTGTCTGACCATCCGGGCTCAAAATCTTAATTCCTCCCTGATTGTTTTTTCCTTTTAGATGAACAAGTTTGCCATAGGCAACTACTTCTATCTCATCCTCACTCCCATTGCCTATTTCGAATTTTCCTGTATTAAAAAAGACAGCCCAATTCTTATGCCTCTGCTTAGCTTCGTCGTCGCCTATATAATTCATCAAAAAGGACTGCTGCTCTGCAAAAGCAATTCTATTCATGAACTCGCTGCCTTTATGTTGCTGGGCCAGTGATATCATTTCTGAAAACCATTTTTTAGCGGCTTTTATATTTTCGGGGTTTAAAGAAAAATCAGAGCTTTTAGACCATCCTGCGAGATTATAAGGAACCGTGGCTGTGAAACTTTTTTCCTTATTTTTACTGCTATCCCATATAATGGAATCCGGGCTATATTTACCATTTTTCCATCGTGATTCTTTTACGGAAGCATTTCCGATCTTTCCTCCAGGGCCTACTTCCCAGGAAATCTCTTGCTCACCGCTGCCTAATATGGTATGATTGGCCAAAAATGTAATACTTCCCTCCTGCTTCTCCACCGTCAAAAATGGAATATCATTAATCTTAACCCGGTATGGTCCTTTCCCATCGATGGTAACATAATAGTTTGCGCCTTCTTTGGGGGACGTAAGGTTATCAAATACTTTTTGTCCAAAACTGTTAGTGCTAAAAAGCATCAAAATGAACAAAGCTTTATACTGAAATTTTACTCCTTTAAGGAGTCTTTTCTCTATTTTATTCATAATTAGTTTAAAAATTATATTCCACCAAAACTATGCCACCCTAATTGAAGAGCAGATATTTATCCAGCCATCAAAAAAATGTTGCTTTCGGCAACAAAGCTGCGAATTACATACTTGGTTCTATGATAATTTACAGATAGCTAGTCTTTTTTTTGTTGATTTATAAATTGTACTTTTATTTAACTAATATATAGCGATAAGAAAATGGAAAAAATCAAATTAATCACAGATGCCATTGCTTTTATAAAGAGAGTATTTTTCCGGGAAAGAGCTTTTCAGCGTGCTCTCGATATTCAAGCGGATCAAAACCTTGCCAATCGTAATTCCAGATACTTTGAAGAAGGCCACGAAGTGGACTTTTTTATTAGGCGTAGTAGAAGTGAATTCGGATATGCTCTTCGCCCCGGCCAATACAAGGCTATTGTGAATTTTAAGAAAAAGCATCAACTGACCCGGTGGGAAATCTCTGCAGCCCTGAAAACAAGTCTTTTGAAGTTTAATGGGAAGCGACCAACGCCAGCGCTGCAATCACATGGCCTTGGTATGGGAATGTTGATCGCTGGAATATTGGCTACAATTGCTGCTGTACTCTGGTATAGTTACTGCAAATACACCTTGTTATCCTCCATTGAGGAAACGTTTTATCCTTCCACAGTTTATAGCCTCATACAGATGGTTTTTGTAGCACTTTTGTTTTATTTATTCTGGACTGTGTTACGTTATTATGTTGAAGGTTTTGTTATTAGAGCTGAGTTTCGGAAAAGAAAAATTTTAAAATAAAAAGGTAAATAGCAAAATGTTATGACTGGTTTTCTTGATACATAATCACGGCCATCAAATCAAAATGCCCTGGGCAAACGTGTAAAAAATCCGGAATACCAACGCTCCGCTGCCTTATAAAAAGGCTCTGAATGAATTATGGCATCGCACCAGATAACATACCTGCTGTAGTGTTCCTGGAATCTTATCGAACCGGTATTAGCAATAATAAAATCATGGATCATTCTTTTAATCTCCTGGATAATGGTAATGGTAAACACCTTTGAACCAATGGCAACCTTTCTTCGCAATAAAACCATAATGGCACGCTCCAAAACATACTGTGTGCCGCCATGGTCTTCTTTTTCGTAAAAGCGGATCGCTTTAAAAGAGGCAGAGATCAGGTCTTCATAACTGCCGCTTTGCATAAGATCAAAAACACGGAACATGTAAAGGTCTGAAAGGATATCCTTTCTTACTATTTTAGGAGATAGCTGCATCAGGCTATTCCAGAGCCGATCCGCCTGCTTGCTACTTCCCAAAGCCATATGGGCGTTCATCAAATTTCCTTTCACGATCTGGAGATGATCGGCAGGAAGAATATTCTCATGTAGTACAAGCTCTTTTTCTACCCAATAGATAGCTTTTCGAAGTTTCCGCTCCTGCCCTTTAAAAATGTAGGCTTTGATTTCATAAGTCGATCTGTAAACAAAAAGCAGGGATTTAAGTTTTGCAGATTGTCGCAGGTCGTGATCGTTGAAGTAAGTTTCTGCTGCTCTTATACCATAAACAGTCTCGTCAAAAAGGCCAAGGCATATAGCGGATGTAATATGTTGGAGCAATCCCAACAGGTAATCATCGGGCAGAATGCTATGATCTTTACCGAGCATCAGCTTTTTACTATGCTCAAATGCTTTTAAGGGTTCAATTGCCATCCAGTAGAATACGGATAGCACAGAGTTTCGATAGTATAGAGCCTTTGCGCTAAGGCACGAGTTTTCTGCCGGAAGCTGGTCGGAGAATAATATTTGAGCAGTCAATTGTTCTTTAAGGTCTCCTTTTATATAACCGTGTTTTCTTTTTAGCAACATTACCTCACAGTAGAGTCCTTCGAGTCCTTTTAACTGGGTATATTGCCCCAGTACTTTCCGCTCCTCTTCAATGATCTCAGAGGTAGGTCTCGATACTTCGTCCAACGTGATATTGAGTCGTTTTTCCCATTCCAGAATCTGTAGCAAATGACCAAATTTTTCAAAATCGGCGGCTAAGTTATATGCCTTATTCAGGATCAGCGATGCCTGATCCGGCAGGTTATGGCCAAAGAGGAGCTCTATATCAACAAGCATGTTCTGGAGGGTAATATCTACGGAAGAATTGTCGTGCAATGACCGCAGACTTTTGAGGATATTGGCGTAAAGAAGCCTTTTGGCCGATACCAATGCCCTTTCGGAAGAATCTGCAAAACTTTTTGGGATTTGACTTTTGCCCGTTTCCTGCATGCTGTATAACTGTAGAAATAGAGCTTCGCCGTTCAGCCCCTGGTCTCTTTTAAAAAAGTTATGAAAATGCCGTTTTTCGCCTATTGAGAGGGAATTTATGAGCAACGGGAGGTCATCTTTTTTACGGTACATAGCCTGGTCACTTTAATGGAAGGTAAGCCATTTTCTCTTAACAAAGGCATATTTAGGAGTTGACAATTGAAAAAACTTCTTTTGAACCATGAAAATATTAGTGTTTGTTTTGTGCATGACAATGCCCGGCGCCCTGCCCGGACTTTTTAACCAATTTAATCTTCATTTGTCATGACCAGCAAAATTCCACTCCTTCTATTATTTTTAATACTTACCGCAACTTCCGGTATTTCAAAAACTACAAACAAAACGCCTGCTTTTATACGTAATATAGGCCAGGTAACCGACCAATATGGAAAGGCCCGAAACGATATCGATTATAAGCTGCAGGCAGCGCCAGGCCTAAATGTGTTTCTTGGCACTGGAGCTATCCATTATCAATGGTACAGTTCTAATAAAGCAGACACCTTTGAACCTTCAGAATCCAGGTCGCTTACGATGTACCGGATGGATATTATTTTGATTGGTGCAAATATGGATGCGTTTGTTACCAGAAAGGAAATCCTCCAAACCAAAGGTTGGGCACGCTATTACCTGACCTCGGTAGCGACCAGTGGAAATATGGCCGGCACAGTTACAGAGGTTACGTACCATAATATCTACCCTTTTATTGATTGGACGGTATACATCAATAAAGATGGGAAAATAGAACATGACTTTACCATACATCCTGGTGGTAAAGTCAGTGATATCCGGCTCCGCTATGACGGTGCAAGTTCCCTTGCACTAAGAGCTGACGGCAGTATAGAGGCAGAAACACCATATGGAACAATAAACGAAGCAGCGCCCATAGCCTATAAAAAGGCTACGGGAGAAAATATTGCATGCTGGTATAACTTAAGAGACGAAGAACTTACCTATGGTACCGGAGACTTTAAGGGAGCTTTGGTAATTGATCCAATAGTGAGCTGGAGCACTTATTTCGGGGGAACAGATTATGATGATATAGCAGCTTTGGCTCATGGCAGCGATGGCAGTTTTTTTATTGCTGGCAGTACCGGTAGTGCTTCCAATATTGCGACAACGGGAGCATTTCAGTTTACCATTGGAGGCGGCAATGGGCTTACGGGAGCCGATGCCTTTCTTTCAAAATTTTCAGAAGATGGCACCTGTCTGTGGAGTACCTATTTTGGTGGTGCTGGAACAGACCTGGGCAGAGGTATTGCAATAGATACTTCGGGTAAAGTTTACTTATCGGGTAGAACCAATAGCGCTACGGGTATTGCTACTACCGGCTCCTATCAGGCGGTCAAAGCTGGTACAACGAGCGGTTATGATTGTTTCCTGATAAAATTTGATAGTGCCGGCCAGCGTGTATGGGGCACCTATTTTGGGGGTAATGGTCAGGATGGCTCCCTACAGGTCTCCGTTTCCTGCGACAAGGCTAATGGTGTATATCTTTTAGGCAATACAGCCAGTATGGAGCAAATTGCAACACCAGGGAGTTACCAGCCTACATTCAGCGGAAGCCAGGATGCCTTTTTAGCAAAATTTTCTACCGACGGCAGTCTTGCTTGGTCCACTTACTTTGGTGGTACCGGGCTTGACGTCTTTCAATCCGCAGAGTGTGATGAGGTGGGCAACGTTGTGTTGGCAGGATATAGCTCCAGCCCAGGTTTGGCGAGTCCAGGCGCTTATCAGCCCATACACGGAGGCGCAGAGGATGCCTTACTGGTTAAATTTAATGGAGAAGGCCAGCTCCAATGGGCGACTTACCTGGGTGGGGCAGATCAAGATCGAGCTCTTTCGCTAAAAACAAAAGATCATGCCATCTATATTGGTGGAGCAACCAGCAGTACAACTGGCATCGCAAGTGCCGGAGCCTATCAAGCCAGCCTTGGAGACCCAAGTGGAGACGGATTTTTAGCAAGGTTCAATACTGCGGGTGAGCGTATATGGAGTACCTATTACGGCGGTTCACAAAGTGATGTTATCTCCGGTATTAGTGCAGCAGAAGATGGCAAAATATATGTCGGTGGAACGACAGCCAGCAGTACCGGTATTGCAACTCCCAATAGCATCGATACCAGCCTTACCGGTATTTATAATTGCATAGTGAGCTGCTTTGATACAGCAGGCGGAATACATTGGGGTTCCTATTTTGGAACCTTGTCAGATGAAGGAACGGCTTTGTCAGCTTATGGAAACAAGATTGTGCTTGCCGGAAAGACGCTAAGCAGTACGGGTATCGGTACGCCGGGGGGGGCATCAAACTATGATCGGCGGTGATCAGGATGGATTTTTGGTCCAAATAAATACCTGCATAACTCCTGCCGCCATTGATACAGTTAGGGGTAGCCGTAATATCTGCGCCGGTGATACACTTATCCTTAGGGCACTGCCGGCTGGCGGTTCAGGAAACTATCTGTGGATACTTCCAGCAGGATGGACACAAATTAGCAGCGGCGATACTCTAATTGCCATTGTCGGAACCAGCTCTGCAGCGGTTACGGTTTTGCCAGTTAATGAATGCAGCGCTGGAGATACAGTAACCATTCCAATTACTGTTACTCCAGCTCCGTTCCCAGTCATCAGCCGTAACGGAAACATTCTGGCCACTACTCAAGCCTTCCCCTCCTACCAATGGAACCTGAACGGGATGGCGATACCCGGAGCTGCAAATCCTACGCATATAGCTGCTGTAAATGGCAGCTATACCGTAACGGTAACAAATGCCAGTGGATGTGCTGGAATTTCACCAGCGGTAATAGTATCCGACCTTACAGCCTTGCATGATCCTAAAGAAGGCATTACGTTGCCAATTTACCCCAATCCTGCAGATAAAATAGTCTACCTGAAACTGCCTTACAAAGCAGAATTGCAGATCTATGATAAACTTGGACGGCTTATCCATAAACAACACGTGGCCGCCGGAGCACAATCCCTGAATTTGGAAACACTTGCAGCTGGCATGTATCTGATCAATGCATTTGATGAAAAAGGTAATTTGATTGGAAGCTGCAAGCTTGTTAAAGAATAAATAACTCTCGTGGCCTCGCTTTGCGGGGCCACATTTTAAAATGATAGACTATGAAACATTTTCTTACCTTCTTGATATCGTGTCTAACAATGCTGGCGTATGGCCAGGGCGAAAATAACATCTGGACCTTTGGCCAGAATTATTCACTGGATTTTAATACTAGCCCTCCTACGTTACTGGATACGACTTTTTATCGCGGACAGCTTGCAAATGGTAGCGTCATAATTTATAATCCATCTTTTGATAGGTGGCTGTACCATAAATCTATAGCGGTATGCAGCCCTTCGGGAGCTCTGCTCTTTATGGTAAAATTTAGCACTGGGACCACCACTGCGGCTGTTGACAATATATGGGACCGTTATGAACATCC
>NZ_DKSP01000172.1:15614-22009 GCF_002472745.1 Sphingobacterium sp. UBA7253
ACATCCTATTGCAGGCACAAACCTGTTAAACAATATGTCTATTTTTACTACCCCGGTTGTCGTCCCACATCCAGGTAACACCAGCCAATATTATATTTTTTATATCCGGAGCAACGGGCTAGTCTACTCTTTATTTGATATAAGCCTGAACGGTGGCTTGGGAGATATTGTGCCTGGCAAGAAAAACATAGCACTTACCGGCTGGAATATGATTGCAGATAACAAGATAACTGCTGTTAAAGGTTGCAACGGAGTATGGCTTGTTGTCCGCTCTTATATTACCAATGAGTATTTGAGTTTTCATGTCGGCTATAATGGTTTGAATGCCGTTCCGGTAGTTTCGGAATGCGGCAATCGCCCATTGATAAATTATGCGGTATCTGCGGGATCACTTACGAGTTCAGAAGATGGCAATAAATTCGCAATCGGTCTTTGGAAAGGCGGCGCATTTAATTTACCTGGTGGTATTGAGCTTTATGATTTTGAAAAATGTAGCGGCAAAGTTAAAAACGCCCGTTTGTTGGAAAACAATCAATGGATATCAGGTGCATGTTTTTCACCTGATAATTCCAAGTTATATACTACAGAAAATGATGGACCTTATTTCGGGAGTGCAGGAACATATTATTTCGGAAAGGTTTATCAATATAATCTTGACTTACCATCGACAGCTGATATTATTGCTTCGAAAACTTTGATCTTAAGTAATCCAAATCATTGGAATAGATTCTTATGTCTTCCAGATATTTCCTGGTTCGGGGATCTACGGCTGGGGCCTGATGGCAAGATTTATATCCTGGACCAGCATCCACCGGAATGTCCCGATCCGGCTATTCCCAAAATGACATTCCATGTTATTCATCAGCCCAATAACTTGGGTCTGGCTTGTGTGCCGCAAACGGAAGCATTATACAGTCCCAGCAATAACATGATCAATATGTCGCCGACCAACGGGCTTACGGATTTGCCCAAAATCATTATTACTGCCGGACCGCCACCAGATACCCTCTACGGAAAAACTTATACAATTGATGCCTGTTTTAAAGACAGTATAACCCTTTATGCTGCTTCCGCAAAGGCATGCTACCTATGGGATAATGGCTTACGTGATAGTTTCCGAATTATTTACGATGATGGCGTCTATGTTGTTGCATACTTTCAGGATTGCACCGTTATCCTCGATACCTTTAAAGTTCAGTTTAGCAGGCTTCCCGACATGGACCGGCTTATATACGGTTGTCCCGGTGATATCGAATTACAGATTAAAAAAATTGCTGGCGATACTGCATTGCTCAGCTATGAGCTAAGAAATGAAAGTGGTGAGCGGGTCCGATCCGCGCAAAGCTCTTCTGGCTTTCAATTTAAAAGCCTGGATGCGGGTAGCTATACCTTACAGATCAAACGGGAACAGTGGTGTGATACCACAATAAATATACAATTAGATGCTTATCCGGCGCCGGAACTTATTGTCGCTCCCTCTGATACCACGATCCGCTATGGTGATGCAATCCGGCTCAGGGCCAGCGGAGCAATCTTATATAGCTGGTTTCCGGCTTCATCGCTGGATACACCGGTAGGGCCGCACCCTATTGCCATGCCATTGGTGCCGACCACTTATTCAGTGGTTGGGCTCAATGCTTATGGCTGCAGCGATACCGGCCAGGTACGTGTAAATATTGATTTTAAGNNTACCGAATGCATTTAGCCCGAACGGAGATGGTCTCAACGATATCTTTATGTTGGCCGGGCTTACTTATCAAAAAATACGCCTTTTTGAGATTTACAACCGATTTGGGCAAAAGGTATTTAGCGGTACTGGCGCTGGGGGCTGGAATGGTACGCAAAACGGTCTACCGTGCGAGATGGGGACCTACCATTACCTAATCGTGCTGGACTATCCGGATGGCAAGTCAAAGACCTTTAAAGGTGATGTTTTGCTTTTGAGATAGATAGTACGAGTATATTGAAAAATGTCTAAGACCATTATCTTTTCAGATAATGGTCTTTTTTATTAACCACTTAAACGCAATAATTTGTATTTAGCGGACACATATCTACCCATCCATTACTTACCCATGAAGTTGCACCGTAGGCGCCCCTATAAGTCGGATGCTCAAATAGGCCAGCGCTATCCCACGTAAAATCTGAATTGTCCAGGTCTGTCAGCCCGAGGGTAAAATTTGGCGTAAAACTACTGCTGCAAAAGTTCCCACAAAAACTGGAATTATAACCTAACGTGGAGATATCAGCAGAAAACTGATTGCCGATCTGCTGGCAACCTAGGCCGGAGCCCGCGATCCAGGATACCATACTTGCCCCGCAGCCCGAGTTTGTAACCCAATCGGTATTAGTTATGGTTCTAAAATCAGTTGCTGCTGAGAGATTACGCAAGGAGTTATAGGAGAATTTTAATTGAAAGCCACCGGTAGTCGTATTGGCTATTACATCATTGGAAAGGTTAAGCCCGTGACGGTTAAAGGCCGTAATTACGCTATTGTAAATTTTAGCAGAACCATTAGCTGCAAAAAATACTCCATCCTGGATATTACCGTTGCCTTGACCACAATAATTACCTCCCATAAGTGTGGTATTAGAAACAACCGGGTATGTTCTTGGTATTGCATTTGCTGGCTCTCCCAATAACACATTCTGAATTTCCATGCCATTTGCCAAAGACAATGGAGAAAGTGTATTTTGTTTTATTCCGCTCAGGTATTGGCTTCTGCCAATATAGCCATAGGACATGACAAAATCACTTCTTTTCGTGTTCATGCTTAAAATATTTTTCAGGTTGACGGAGCCACCTAAGACGCCAATACCATCGAGGCCGGAATTACTGATTTGGATATGATCCAGAGTACTGGCGCTACCAAGGGATGCCAATACGAGGCTGCTTTCCGACCTGCGGTCACTGCCGGAGCCCCCTCCTTTTCCAGCGAAATGGATCTGCACGTATTTAAAAGTTCCTACGCTACTTGCAGCAGAACTGCCACCTGCAGTAAAGCTGGCGCCGTTGATTTGGATGGCCAGCGCGTTACCCTGGTTGTTTGGTGCATTTCCCAAAAGATATACACCTGCCCAGTCACCGGCGGCACGGGACCCTGGGTTCTGGTTACTGGTAAAGATAATAGGGTTAGTGCTCGTCCCTGTCGCATTAATGCTGGCGTTTGGTAGTACGATGAGTGCCCCATTGGTCGCCTTTTCGCCCTGGATTACAACGCCGGGCTGTATAGTCAGTGTCGTGTTGTTTACGACCACATTGCCCCGCAGCAGGTAGGCATTACCGGCAAGCAAAGTGGTTGGCGTACTGATCGTCCCTGAAAGTACAATTGGCGGACAACTTACAGAGACAGCTTTTGCCTTTTTGCCGGCTGTTTCATTCATGTCCCCATAATCATTTTGTTTCTGCTTGTTGCAGGAAAGCACTGCGACTACTGCAATAAAGACCATTACAGCAGCAGCCATTAAATTTTTTCTTTTCATTTTCGTATTGTTTAGCCTTATGGCGATTATAAATAATAACGGAGGTTTCTTACCTGTTGCTTATTACACAGGTTAGGGTGGTTGGTATAACGATTGTGTTTTCATAATGACCTGGTTGTGGTTATGCTTTGCTCTTGCCGTGAACATCCCATACACACAAGCTGTTTCCTTTAAGGTAAATTTCGGAGCTAAAGGCAGTAAGATGCAAGTGTTGCAGATAAGTGTTCAATGGAATGCAAACAGGGTTAAAAACGGCCTTCTAATAGCCATTACAGCCGTTTTTGTGAGAATGGATAAATGAGCCTTCATAATAAAAATATACTCAACTGCGGGGTTTGGAAAACGAACTGCTGTGAATCGGAAATGAATTGCACGAATTTGTTATTGAGCTGAAGAATCCACGTTTTCTGGGAAATCACAACCATAATAAAAATCCCCGGAAACTTGAGTATTCCGGGGCATCCGATTGTTACTCACAGGTCCTTAGATGCCTGTTTCAATGGTAAGGCTACCGCTAAATGTATCGGTTACGGACTGGGTACCGGCAGTATTCTCTTCCTTGGACTTGATCCATTTTTCACCGACCTCTGCCGATGAAATTTCCTCGGTACCTAAGCCCGGAATATAGGCCACCGGCCAACGGTTAACCACAGCGCGTGATGCCTGGTCCTTAAATATAGCCAGGAATCCTGGGGCCAGACCGATCAGGTAATTATACTGAGGGGCAGTAAGTTCAAAATTATCCACTATCCAGGTAACGATATCAACGGATATTAATGCGGCCTGGGCAAGCAGGGAATTGTCATCAAGAGCGTAAAGCTCTGTTGTTTTCTGATTTACACCATAGGGCGTTAAAGCTGGTTTGAACATATTTATTATATTAGTTTTTAATTTGTTTAATTGTTGTTATTGGAACGATCATGAAACAATCCCAGGACATAGAAACCAAAGACCAAATGTCTAAACCTCGTTACAGTGACATGCTGTTCCGGATAATTATTTGTTTGCCGGTTGCTTTTTTCATTGTCCTGTTCAATATTCACGTCGATGAATTCCGACTTGCAGCCATCGATATTAATTTTTGGATTGCTGTTGCCTGTAGCTACTTCATCGCCCTGCTCCTGCTATGGTCCGTAAACCGGATATCTGTCTACCTGGACCGGAAAGGGTATCATTGGCAGCAAAATACCGGGCGCCGTTTGATCATGCAGCTGGCCCTGGGATTTTTTCCGATGGCCTTTGCAGCCTTTGTGCTTGCGACGATTTACTTCTGGACGGTTTATTCTGTTCATATCTTCGACACTCGATATCTGACCATCGATTATCCTATCGTCCTGTTATTTTTGATGTTTGCCAATGCCTATTATGCCTTCTACTTCTTGTGGCATTATGCTGCTGATCTGGCAGAAAAGCAAAATCCGGCAACCAGGACATATCAAGCCGATGAAATACCTACCGAAAAGGATTTTTTCCTGGCTCAGACTCTAAACGGGATCGAAAAAGTACCGGTCTCAGAAATTGCCTGTTTCAGAAGGTTGGACGTAGGCTATCAGCTTTGCACCTTTGACCGAAAGTATCTGCTAATAGAGCAGTCTTTAAGCGAAATAGAACCAGAGCTGAATGCAGCACAGTTTTTTCGTGCGAACCGTCAATATATCGTCAGCCACAAATTGTGCAAGACATACCGTCCTCATGGCAAAAGCGGCCAGTTGGAACTGTACCTCGATCATCCTTTAAATACTAGGATCATCGTCGGCAGGCCTACTGCTGCGAAATTCGAGCGATGGCTGAAGAGATAAGGGGCGGACTTTTATTGAGGGCAAGGAAGGTAATCATTGCGAGCATACTGAAATTGTAAAAGGTTCCGGAACCATTTCCTGAACTGTAACAAAATTGATAAGGTCCCGCTATCATTTGAGATACCTAGAAGGTAGCTACTGCTTTTTAAAGTGATGTTATATGGTATAAATACTCTATGCAGCCTTAATAACAATCTCAAGAATCACTAAAGTAACTTATTCATAGGCAACGTTTTGAAAATGGTTCTTATTGCTTTTATTTTGCTTATAGGACCGCGTTACTCAGACCTCACCAAGATAAAAAATTGGGGGGATTGGAGTTACAATACCGAAATAAAACGATAACATCTTATCGACGCAATTTTCTATTATGGGATTTTGAAGCAAAAAAAAGATTTCAAGATACTTGGAATCATATTTTTTTTCTACTTTTGTTATTAGTTATGAGGTGCAAAGCAGCAATTATATTATTTTACTTCTTGGGGCTATTTTTAGTTCCATGTAGTGATGCACAAAATATTTGCGAAACGCCAAAAGAACTAAGTATAGAAATAGCGCATAGTCATAACCAAGATACAGATGACAATTGCACTCCATTTTGTCAATGTGAATGCTGTAGTGTGACAGTGGTTTCTTTCAATTTTGAATTACCGGGATTTGTTATCCCTATTCAAACATTTTCTTCTAAAAAAGTTATTATCAGAGATTCTAACTTCTTATCCCGCTACGCTGGTAGCATTTGGCAGCCGCCGAAATTTAACATTTAACTTTTCTGGGAATGCTATGTCTTCTGGTATAATGTGTATTTATATACATTACTAGTCGTATTGTATTTGGTGTCTAACACTTTATATAAAGTGTTGCAACTACCAATTGTCGATATTTCACATTGACTCATAGATTCTCCTTCTCCGCCTTTTCATCCATTGGTGGAATTCCCTTCTTTTTCTATTAAATGTTAAAATAACAAAATACATTGTGTTAGACAATATCATAAAATTCAGTATCAAGAACAAGATAATCATTGGCTTAATGACCTTGTTACTTATTATCTGGGGAGTATGGAGTGCAACCAAACTGCCTATAGATGCCGTACCTGATATTACCAACAAT
>NZ_DKSP01000172.1:22064-22910 GCF_002472745.1 Sphingobacterium sp. UBA7253
TGATATTACCAACAATCAGGTTCAAATATTTACTTCCTGCCCCACATTGGCTGGACAGGAGGTGGAACAGCTCGTTACCTTTCCGATTGAACAGAGTATTGCGAATGTTCCCAAGATCGAAGAAATTCGAAGCATTTCCCGATTCGGGTTGTCCGTAATTACAGTCGTTTTCGAAGAAGATGTAGATATCTACTTTGCACGTCAACTCATCAACGAAAGGCTAAAAGAAGCAGTAGACCAAATTCCACAGGGAATAGGTACTCCTGAAATGGCGCCGGTAAGTACCGGCCTGGGAGAGGTTTACCAATATATTATCCATCCCAAAAAAGGCAGTGAAAGTAAATACAATGCAAAAGATCTACGTACAATGCAAGATTGGATCGTTGCAAGACAATTATATGGAACACCCGGTATTGCTGAGGTTAACAGCTTTGGCGGACAATTAAAACAGTATGAGGTTGCTGTGAACCCTGATAAGTTAAGAGCGATGGGTGTGAGCATACCAGATATATTCACCGCACTTGAGAAAAATAATCAGAATACAGGTGGAGCGTATATTGATAAAAAGCCGAATGCCTATTTTATCAGAGGTATTGGTCTGGTAACTTCAATTGAAGATGTAAAAAGAATCGTGGTAAAAACTTCAGGTGCTGTGCCCATTTATATCAATGATGTTGCTGAAGTGAGATTTGGAAGTGCTGTTAGGTATGGGGCGCTGACGTTTAATGGTGAAGTTGATGCTGTGGGTGGAGTTGTTATGATGTTGAAGGGCGAAAACAGTAATGAAGTCGTAAAGCGTATCAAGGAAAAGCTACCAACTATCCAAAAGTCCCTACCTGAAGACGT
>NZ_DKSP01000150.1:0-25359 GCF_002472745.1 Sphingobacterium sp. UBA7253
TGGTCAATGCAGATTCGCCTTTTTCATTTACTGCATTTACGTTCTTCGCTTTAGCAAGTAGCAGCTCGACCAATTTAGCATCCTTACCACTAGCAGCCACCATAAGCGCTGTATTTCCTTCGTTGTCCGCTTTTGCGACATCTACACCTTTATCCAAAAAATAATTGATCACGGCCATATCTGGTCTGCGAACTAAAGCATGCAGCACTGTCGCTCCTTCTTTATTTACAGCCTTGGGATCCAATTTGAACTTTTCAACCAAATAGGTATAAACCGACAAACCATTCGATGCTTGTCTGGAACCCTGAGTCGCAAAAAATAACGCATTATTGGTTGGTTTTACGCCACGGGCGATGAATTTCTCCATGAGCTCGGTATTTCCAAGTTTAGCCGCATAATCCGTCACTGTACGGCCCGACTCGTCTTTATCTTGAATAGATAATCCTTTTTTAATGAAATAATCCGTCAATGCAAGGTCCTTGTCTGCAGACGCTGCAAGCATCATTAATGTAGCACCACCTTCATATTTTTGCTTGGGATTCACACCCGCTTTAAACAAAGCATCATAAACGGCAGTATTTGTATTTCCTGTCGAAGCTGCATAAGCAATAATTGGGTAACCATGGCTATCTTGGTAATTGACATCCGATCCTTTTGCAATTAAAAACTCGACAAGCTCCGCATTTCCACTTGACGCTGCCCAGTGTAAATAACTACGGCTGTGATGCGTCTTCTTCGTTACACTATTCCCTTCTTGTTCGATCATAAACTTGACAACATCCGTCGGAGCGCCATTTAATATCGCCATTGTGACTGGATCAAAGGATGCCGCATTAGGCTGAGAAGGGCTATTTCCTTTGCTGATTTCTTCTTTAACAATTGTCAAGGTAGGTTTACCTTTCCAAAACTCGCCGTTCATTAACGAATTTGTTTGCGCCTGTGCATAAGTTGCAGCGAATAATAAAGCTGCTAAAAGTGTCTTTTTCATCCTTTTATTTGTCTTTTGAAGTTGATGAAGTAACATGGCCTATTCATTCCCACTCAATTATTCGGCAAATTGAGCTACAGTCATACGATAACTTGGGTCGAAATACATCGTGCTGGTTTCATCAGAATATAAGTGTAAATGCGTATATTTTAAGAACAAGGGAGCTTTCCGAATTCGATTTTGTACAACAATTTCTGCATACAGAGAAGCCCATGTTTAAAATAGAATAACTAGTTTATTTAAATTAATTCTAAATTAATGCAAATCTAAAAAATATTCCCAAACCACAAAAATTAATCGTGCTAATTTTCATTGATCAACTGCCCTTAAAGCCTTTCGGTCTCATCCGAACAAAATCGGAAAGAAGATTGTTAAACTTGCAAATGCACTAAAATTATCTTAGTTTACTTAAAATAAAGAGGTATAATGAGCAAGGTAGCATCCAATTTTTATACAATCAGCGCGACGACTGAAAATGAACATAAAATTTTCTATCGTTTGTATGTACCCGACGACAATCAGATAGTAGCAACAATACTCCTGGTACATGGCATGCAGGAACATAGTGGTCGGTATGAAGAATTGGCCAATTATCTGACTACACAGAATTTTGCGGTTTTAACCTACGATCAATTGGGTCATGGAAAGACAGCTCTAGATGCCGATCAATTGGGGTATTTTAAACAGCATGGGGCTAAAGAACAACTCATTGATGACGCCATTACAATGAGTAATTTCTTGAGAAAAACATATCCGCAACCGCCTCAATTTATTTTAGGGCATTCCATGGGATCCTTTGTCACACGCTGCGTTTTACAAAAAATTGGCCAGCAATATAAGGGGGCCATTATCGTGGGGACAGGCCAACGTCAAAAAGGTTCCACAGCTTTTCGCCTTTTACTCACTCTTCTCAATAGTATTGCCCCAAAAAGAAGAAGTAAATTGATCAACCGTATTTTTGACAGGCGTAATAATGCTCGATTTAAGAACGAGCCCAACCAAAATAACAGCAATTGGTTAAGCGTAAGCAAGACAAACCGTATTTCATTTTTGGAAGATCCACTTTGTGGGGGATTGTTTACCAACAATGGATTTCATACCGTGTTAGATCTTTCCTTGCAAGCGACAGATATCGAAGCTACCAAGAATATCCCAAAAAATCTTCCAATTGTATTTATCAGCGGACAGGATGATCCAATTGGAGATTTTGGAATGGGCGTTGAAAAGAGCGTAGCGCAGTTAATTGCACAGGGGCAGACCGACATAACCATTAAATTATATCCAGGCATGCGGCATGAAATTTTAAATGAAGACTGCAAAATGGAGGTATTCCAGTTCATCAGTACCTGGCTTCATCGCCATTTAGTTTAGTTCCGGCTGTAATATTTCCGAATAGGCTCATCTAAATATTTAAAGACCAATAAAGCTAAAAAAATCAACGACAGCATTCCAATTATAATAATCACAGCCATTTGCTTATTCGATGGGCGATGGAGCTCCACATAGCTCATAAAAATCCAGATAAATGGATAATGAATGATATAGAGCGGATAGGAAATATCACCTAAGAACTTGCATAACTTCCTGACCCCTCCAAAAACAGGTAGTCCTCCTATCCCCAGCATGAGCAATAAAGGAAAATAAAAGATAACGACAATAGGATCGATGTACTTACCATAAACATCAGAAAACGGAATGAAAAATACGACAGCAAGCAGACCAAGAACACTGAAAAAAGGAAGCTTGTTCGAAATAGTCCAGTTCGACCTAAAAATAAGTAGTCCCATTGAAAATGAAAACCATAAACGGATTCCCCCAGCCCAAAAATTATCTGCCCCAAAACCTACAGCTAAATAGCCGGAACGAAATGATTCGGCACATAGCGCTGCCGCACCGAGGAGCACTATTCCCCAAAGAACCTTTTTTGGAATCCGTACCAGTATCAAAGCATAGGCTATATTGGCGATATATTCCCAAAATAGCGACCATGTAGGTGGGTTTAAATGAAAAAGATTAAAATATCGCTCTGGTACAGCTGGGTATGGAATCAACGTTATCCCACTAATGAACATCCCTATCTTCTGTAAGACGGAAAATGAGCTGGCCAAATTACTGAATGGGTCGTAAATAAATGCAAATAAACCAATTAATGTACCGATTATAACCAATGGGTGCAATCTTAGCAAACGCAAAAGAAAGAATCGTTTTAGACCAATTGTAACCAGCTTCTGATCGTAGGCATAGGCAATTACAAAACCCGATAAACAAAAGAAGAAATCAACGGCTAAATAGCTATGTGGAATAAAATTATTGCGATAATCCGGTTGTGCAATTTCCATAAAGTGAAACAGTACGACTGCAATTGCGGCCACCCCACGCATGGCGTCAAGAAGTTCAAAATGTTTCTTCGTTTGATGTATCATATTTTTTATGGACAGCGAAAATCCAGGCCCACAAAGGTAGGCCTCTGCTGCTAGCTATTGAAAATTCTATTTAAAATTAAACGTTGGGGCCCGTTGCGCTGCAACACTGCTGGTTGCCCCTTCAATTTTGGGCCAGTCCTTATCCCAGATAATCTGATCCAAAAATAGCATCCGACGATTTCCCCCCGTCGCAACACGAGGCTGCTTTGGGTCCATGCCATGATAGAGTATCCAATCTTTTCCCTTATCGTCTGTAATAATGCGCGAAGTATGACCTGTCCCCACAAATTGATCATTTCCCTTTAACAACAACGTTCCACTCCCCCGCTGTGTAAGATTACGCCCCTCTTGATCGGTATAAGGTCCCTTCAGCTTGCGAGAGCGACCCACAAGAACATGATAACTGCTTTTTTCTCCTTCACAACAGGAGCCTTTGGATCCGATAAAGTAGTAATATCCTTTCCGTTTATGGATCACCACAGCTTCAAAATCCCCAGCAGCAACTTTAAATTTTTTAGTTAAATCGGGTACCGCAGTCCCATTTTCATCGAGTTCAACACCATATGTTCCCTGCGTATTCGCATCACTAAAACTACCCCAGAACAGATAATTCTGCCCATTTTCTGTAAAAAAATAAGGGTCTATTGAATTAGGTACATCGATCTCCTTGCTATCAAAAAGTTTACCTTGATCGATAAAGGGGCCTTCCGGTCTATCGGCTAGGGCTACACCGATACCGGGGTTGGGGTCTCCCCATGTTGAATAAGCATAATATAAGATATACTTACCATTTAACCGCACCACATCTGGTGCCCAGATTCCCCCCTCGGCTTTCCAGCTCGGTTTTGAGCTGAAGGCCGTTCCAATCCAGGTCCAATGAGCAAGATCAGCCGATTGTAGAATAGACACCAAACGCTGTCCCTTTCCATCGCCCCAATTGTCGGCTGTCCCGTATGCGTAGAACATTTTGCTCTGAGGATCTCTAACGACTGTAGGATCAGCAAGTATAGGCTCAAAAACCGGATTGCTGTAGGTCTTATGCTGAGCCGTAGCATTTGTTATTTGACCAGACTGCTTAACTGAACCTGGAGAGCTTCCGCAGGAGCTCAACAAGTTCAGTACGACAACTCCGCCGATCCAATATCTGAACAACATTGCATTCAACATCTTATTATTTTTTTATATTATTTTCTTCATCACAGGAAAAGCTATTTTGCTTTTCCCAATTTCTCTTCCAACATTTTGATAAAATAGCCCCCAACAACGGATCTTGCTTTAAATCCAGCTCTCTTAGGACGGTCTGTATACGTCCAATCCGACATGGGAACACGGTCTGTTGTTTCGTTCATAAAATGGTAGACTGGCTTTAAAAATGCCTCAAAGGTAGGCTTGTCATTTGCCATGGTCGCCGTCCAAATAATCCAATCGGTTTTGGTATAAGGCTGACGATTGTCCAGGGGAAGTCCGTATTTATTTTGTTTGCCGAGATAGTATTTAATTTCAGTTTCACGAATAGAGGGGTCAAAAATATCCATCTTAAGCAATTTATCCCAGACCATATTATACTTTTGGCTCCAGGTTCCGGTTTTATCAAAAGTCAACTTATAGTGATCCCCATCTTCAGCCATCTCTTTCCATTTCATAGCCATTGCCTTTGCTTCGGTCAGATACTTTTTCGCCGTAGCCTCTTCACCAAGCATTTGGGCTAGATAACCGTAAGATGCAATACCTAAAATAGCTTTAATTGATAAATTGGCATTATGCGCAAAATGGCCCGCGAAATCATCTGTGCACAATTGATTTTCGGGGTCAAGACCTTTATCTACTAAATAATCTACCCAGGTAGACAACACTTTCCAATGTTTTTTGGCATAAGCGGCATTTCCTTCGACCTTCGCTAAAGCATAAGTTAATATCAACATATTTCCCGATTCTTCGACAGGCATATCTCCACCGTAAGTTTGGCCATTCGCCAAAGGATAGGTCCCAACATCATGTGCAGCAAAAGGTTTTGTCCACTTATTGCTTTCACTATAATAAAAAATGGCGTTCATTAGTGCTTTTGCCAGTTCCGGATTATAGTAAAGGAAAATCGGAGCCGAAGGATAGGTTACATCAACAGTTCCTATTGACCCATTGCTGTCATTTTCTTTAGACAGTAAAAGCAGATCGCCATTGGGTGCTTTTACAAGTTTATGAGCGGCGATTGCCTGCCTATAGGCCAAGGCACATAATGCAGCATAGTCCTCACCTCCGTTGCGCAAAGCTGTAGCCCATAATTCGGCATCAAATTTATCAGCAGCCTTTTTGAGAGCAGTATACTCTTTGTCGGCCAGTTCAAATTGTTTCTCAATGGAACTATTTCCATTGGTATTCCAATAAGGTCGTAAATTTTGTCCAAAATATTGGATGGAGTACAGGTCATCATACCCCAACAAGATCTTATCCTGGTAGCTTGATGAGACATCAAAAGTTTGCATCAGCGCCAATTGTTGTCCTCCATTTGAAGAAGAGCTATTTTCACTCTTCAGAAAATTAGACCGTAATTGATGGCTACTTCCGACCGCGGACTTTGTCTTTGATTTTGCACCAGCCATATAGAAATACCCCCAATCTATCCGTAGGTCGTCACCTTTCCTTCCTAGAACCTGCTGGCTTTTGCTTCCTGTCTTTACAAACTGGAGATTTCCTGAAACAAAGGAACTGCTTGCAGCATCTTGAAGTGGAGAATTCAGTGCCCAATTTGGTGCTGCCTCCAAATAAAGTTGTACCTGGTGTTCCTTGCCGTCCTTCGCATGGACCGTATAGGAAAGATAATTTACGGGTCTAGCCATTAAGTCCAATTTATCCAGAAACATCGGTGCAGTAAATGTAATATTTAAATCGACCGGCCCGCAGTTAAACGAATAATGTGTTTGTGTTGCCTGCACATTGGAAGCGATCTGCTTCGCTTCATTGTCGAATTGAATACTACCTTCTTTTTCTGTAAAGAGTCCAAAATCAAAATATCCATTAGCTACCCTATTATAGCAATAACCCGCGAGTATATTTTTTCCTTTCTTCAATGTTTTTACGACATGATCGGGCAGCTTGACCCGACTATTTTTACCTGTCGAATTGCCTGTATTAGCAACCTCAATACCGTTGACGTACAAAATAGCGTCATCGTCATGTGTAAATTCGATATATACGGATTTGCCTGTAAGATCCTCACTCAGGTCAACTTCTCTTCTAATCCAAATTTTAGGTTCCTGCCAATCAGTCTCCACATTGGGTTCTTTATCCTTGGTACCAAATGGCGCTGCCCCCGTCTTCCATTGCCGTGCATCAAATGAAGGTTTCATCCAGTCTGGGGCGGGTTCATTGACAACATAACTTCCGGTCCAAGCCGCATGTTCACCCATCCGTGCCAAAGGCAAGAGCTCAGCTTCTTCTTTACCTAAGAAGCGATAGGGTTTCCCATCCACTTTAAGGACGCCCAATAAGGGGAAGGATTTTCCGGTCCAATGGCGTACAACATCCGCATTCAATTCGTTGCTATACGACCAGGCACTTGTATTGGGGTCAATTGTTACTAAAGGATAGGCAGGCGCGCGAAGATCATTCTTAAGGATTTGTTTTTGTGCAAACGACGATACCGATTGACATACAATAGCCGTTGCAATTAGTAATTTTAATTTCATTGATTTTGTATAAAACAGGTTTAGGTTGACAGGTATACTTTCAGCGATAAATTTAGGCCGCACCCCGTGTTGCGGCCATATCGCTATCAATTATTTGGTAGGTGCATTATAAAGCGCCTGATGTGCAGCTTTTAATTCTGCTTCAGGCATTTTGACAACTTTACGATCATAGGTCATCAAACCATTTGTTTCTACTTCCACATCTGTTGTTTGTGTATAAACAGCGGCAGACAATCCCATAGGAATTAGACGTGTCAAGTCATGGATCAGACGTTTATAGCGCTCCAATAATTCCGTTTTATTTTTAAAACTTTGGTATCCCCAGTTGTCTTTTTGTTGCCAGGAGTGCCCATCGATCGGTAATCCCAGACCACCAAATTCACCCAAAGCAAGCACTTGTTTAGCGCCGAATAAATTTGGATCAGGCATGGCTGCATCGGGATAATTGTGGATATCCAAGATATGTCCAGTTTCCATAAAGTTACCACCGCTGGCACTATTTACGAGTCTTGAAGGGTCATTGGCCATTGTCCATTCCGTTATTTCCTTCGTTTTGAATTGCCCCCAAGCCTCATTAAAAGGTACCCAAATGACGATGCTTGGATAGTTGTGCAACACTTCCATAATGGTTTTCCACTCTTTTCTGTAATACCCTTCAGATTCCTGCGAACGTACTTTATCCCTATTTCCTCCCGAAATCTTTCCCGGTTGCATATCCCAATGATTTCCCCCAAGATCGCCGCTAGGCATATCTTGCCAGACAAGCATACCTATACTATCGCAGTAACGGTACCAGCGCGCCGGTTCAACTTTGATATGTTTACGGATCATATTGAATCCCATTTCCTTTGTTTTGACAACATCAAACTTCAGCGCTTCATCCGTAGGTGCTGTATGTAGACCATCTGGCCACCAGCCTTGATCCAATGGACCATATTGGAAAGTAAACTTATTGTTTAGCATTAAACGTTGAACGCCATTTTCGTCTTTCTGCATGGCTATTTTCCGCATGGCAAAATAGCTTTTCGCCTGATCTACGACTTTTCCTTTTCGAATCAGCTGAATTTCTAGATCATAGAGCTTAGGGTTACTTGGGGACCATGGCTCCAGATTAGGTACCGAAAGATCGAACGATGTATTCGGTTGTCCTGTTTGTTCTTTAATAACCTTTCCGCCATCCAATGCACGCACCTTTATTTCGTCACCGGCTTGACTTCCTTCTACGGAAGCCTGAAAGGCCAAGACTCCATCATCCAAACGCGGAGTCTGTTTGGTACTCACGATGTAAGTTTGGGGGACACTTTCTAACCAAACGGTCTGCCAAATTCCCGTCACTGGTGTATACCATATACCATTCGGCTTATTCACCTGTTTACCCCTGGGTTGTGGACCATCATCAGTCGGATCCCATACCCGAATGGCTATTTCCTGTTTTGCGCCTTTCTTTAGAAAGCTTGTCACGTCCATCGAAAATGGATCAAAACCACCTTCATGTCTTCCGACCAATTGGTTATTTACATACACATCACATTGCCAATCTACGGCACCGAAATGCAACAGGACCTTATTTTTGTTGACAGACTTGTCCAATGTTATGGTATTATTATACCATAACGCTTTATCTTTTCCGACCTCTTTACCAACACCGGACAATGCCGATTCAATAGCAAAAGGAACAAGGATATTGCCGTCCCATTGACGAGGAATCTCTTTAGTACCTACTGGAGTGACAGCATATTTCCATAGTCCATTTAAATTCTGCCAGTTATTGGTTCTGGTTAATTGCGGTCTAGGATATTCAGAATGTGGCTTTTGTGCCGTTACTTTCTCGCCCCAAGGGGTTAATATATGTGACCCTGCGGGTTTCCAATCCTGAGCAAAGTTCAATTGTGCTGCCATCATCAAACTGGCAAAAAGTAAGGTTTTCTTCATCATAAAAAATCGTTAAGTCATTAATTTATATATCGTATTTACATTATTTCACAGTTGGAAAAGCAGCAATGCGCAAACGTGCTGCTCCCATGGGAATCAATTCAACTTCCTGCACCTCGCCCTTGCTTTCCACCGGACTCAGGGGCAATACGCCCGTTAGTCCATTTTCATCAATTTTCCAGCCATCAATACGTTTCGCTTTCACAAGAATCGAAATAGGTACTGCTTCTGCCTCAAAAGGAAATGCATCTTTAGGCCATGGTCGTTTGATCACTTTTAGTTGGTCAACAGCTTGTAGCTGATTTTGTACAAGTCCATAATTCCAGTCACTTGCAGGAAGGATTTCATAGGATGGCCATTTTGATGGATCTGCAGTCTCCTGCCATTTAGAATCCCCAATTGCCGAAGCCTTACTATCCTTTTTCACATAATTCTCTTTGATTTTGAGTGCATAGGTCAGTGGTCCACGCTGGATACTAACTGAATTTTTATTGGCAGTCCATGTTTTCAGATCTATGGTCATCGGCAAGGAGAGTTCGACCTTGTCGCCGTCTTTCCATTTCCGTTCAATCCGAATATATTTTGCTCCAGCTTCTAGAGCCTGACTTTTACCATTAACCGTTACTTTGGCTTGTTTCGCCCAGGCAGGTATACGGAGATAAAAGGGAAAATCAACCGTTTTAGCCTGTGTTCCTATTTCAAATCGCAGCGATTCTTCAAATGGGTAATTGGATTCTTGTCTAATCTGAATGGCTTGATTGTTTCCGACTTTGATTTCAGCTTTTGATGCGGCATAAAGTACTGCCGCAACACCATTATCATTTGTTGCCATATACAGATGCTCCGCGTAATATGGCCAGCCCTGACTGTGGTTATGTTGACAACAACGTGAACTGAAAGGGTTCATCATTAAAAATGGCCCATTATTATCAATCCCGGGAGAATGATTATGGCTATCGCTGATAGTCATATTAGGGCTCGTGATATAGCGTAATGCTTTAAAATCGGCTGTCACAGCTGCTGGGTAGGTATTAAAAGCAACTTCCTCCGCATGATCCGCCCAAAAAGGATCGCCTGTTATCCCGAGAAGGATTTCATTGGAAGCCATCTGCTCCACCATTCCACAGGTTTCCACACCCTGACGGGGATCGGTATATCCCGGACGTGCATTTTCATCGGCACCGAACATGCCGCCCGGAACCTGACCAAATACTTGTCTGACAAAATGAAAATTATCGTAGGTTGCGTTAAGATCTGCAGTCGACTGGCTTTTCAGATAATAGGTTGCTGGCTCTCTAAAACACTGCGCTACGTTGACATTATGCCAATTGGGCAAATCATCTTTCTGCCGCCAATTGGCTGTATTCCGATGGATTTTATCCGCTAAATCCATCAACCATTCATTACCTTGTGTTCTGTTATAGAGCCAATATACGGATAGCAAATTGTCACCACCACGACTGTTTTCCCAATAATCCTTGAGAAAAAAACTATCCGGCAAATTGGCCTGCCATTTAAAATAATTGGTCATCAACGTTAAAACACGCTGGTCACCGCTATATTCATAATAGGACTGCAAACACCATAGCATCAACATATTTCCCCAAAGATCCGGTTTGTTATTACGTAGGATCAATGGTCCAAAGTATCCATCAGGACGCTGGCTTTTTAGCGCAGCCTCTAACCAAATTTTTGACTCTCCTATTATCTTAGGATCTTTTAAGATGTAGCCCAAATTAGCGTAGCCTTTTAACCAATAAGGAACTTCTTCCCAGCCATAATCTCCTTTCCCATCCGTACTTAACCAAGCGTTATTTTTCTTCGATAGCCAAGCGCTAATTTCTCCCAGATGGCCTGTAAGACCATCTTTCTGCAGCTCCAGATACTTCCCGAGCCAACCTTCCGGGACGATACTGCCCACGGGTAATTTTAGCAAGGCATTCTGTCTTAAAGGAGCCCTATTATTCAGATATTGCGTATTCTTTCCGGTTAATGGTAATTGGTCTACAGCTGTTGCTATTCCCGTTTGTGCAGTCGTAACAAGACCGATGCCCATTAATAGGCTTAAAAAGCTAAATTTTTTGATCATTGTTATTTCAATTTCTTAGGTGAACTATCGTATAGCGCCTCGGTGATACCGCTTATCTTCAAGCCCACGCGCGCATACACTGCAGCATTCTTGGTCAAAATATCTTTGATATCCAGCTCCAGATCGACATGCCCCGAACTAATTCCAGTTTTTTCCATCTTATAAGTATATTGACCCAAATCCACGAATTTTGTATCATTGACCAACAAGGTGGCAAAATCAATCGTTCTTGAAGCATCTATTGTCTTGACGTCAAAAGAAGCTTTCAGCATATTCCCTTGAACATTATAGGTAATATTACTCATGGTATAATAAGGTTTAACCGGGTACTCGATGCTTGTATTGCCCCTCACATCAACCAGCACTGTATCCGCACTATTCAGCCAGGGGCCATTTCCGCTGGTTGCCACCAATTTGTACTGCCCGTCGAAGAGTTTTGCCGCAAATGAACCGTCCTGCGTCACATACACATTAATAGCAGATCGAAGCGGAAAACCATCTTGCCATAGCTGAAGTGAAACGGACTGGTTTGATCCTCTTACTCCTAGAGGTTCTGAATTGTAGGTTACACGACCGTTCAGTGTACTTTTAGGGGCATCATAGTTATCTTTGCCACAAGCAAATACACCTACGATCAAACACAAACTTACTATTAATTTACAAAAAAAAGTTTTCATAAGGATAATGCTATTGATAAGGATTTCGAACTAACTTCGGATTGTTATTAATCCAATCTTGATCGATGAAATTATAATAGTTCTGATATTTAAAATTTCGTGGATAGAGCGTATGACTCGATTTCTGTTTCTCAAAAACCCATTTACCATCGTTCGGATCCCCCGGAGCATATATTTTGTATGGAAATAGGGCATAGTGTACCGCATTGTAATTATCAGCGCTTCCGTTCCAGATTTCATGGGCAATCCGCAAACGCTTCAGATCCCAATAACGATGATCTTCGAAGGCAAATTCAACCCGGCGCTCCTGAATAATATCATTCAGGGAAATGGTTGTCAATGCCTGTATCCCCGCACGCTCCCTAATCTTATTGACATATCCCGTCAACTCGGCTTGCGGTTTACCAAGTTCAAGCCCCGCCTCTGCAGCGATCAACAAAAATTCAGCATAACGGAAGCGCACAAACCAAATATCCGACCCACGCCCACGAGTAGAGGCATCTTTATTTTCGTCGATAAATTTCCGGATATTAAATCCAGTTTTGTTGACATACATATCGTTGGAAGTCGTAGGTCCATCTTTGCTTGTAATAATTCCTCCGAATTTGGAATCTGAAGTACCGGGTATTGCGGTCATCGTCTTCCAAACACCTCCTTCTTTATATCTAACGCCTGCTTGGTAAGTGATTTTGGTACCAGCAAAATCAGCACCAGAGTAAATCACAGTACCATACAGACGCGCGTCCTTATGGGCGAATATCTCTTCGGGATTGTTATAGTAAATGTAATCTCCCGTAGCAGTCTTCGTTTTCAATGCTCCATTTCGATCATCTGTATATTCAAATGCTTCCACCAAATTTAAAACAGGCGTAACAAAATTGGCATCAATATCTCCACGGACGGATGAGGCAATGTTATTGTTGGTGAAAAAATGTGTTTCACCTGGATACGCATAATCCTTGGCCCAAATAACTTCATTGCTACTTGATTTTGAACTTACAGCAAGATAGAAGTTCTTTCCTTTATCGGCATTTCCATTATAGAGGGCATAAGGGCTATTATTGATAATATCCAATGCTGATTCGTAAGCAATCTCGTAATATTTATTGGCGTCCGCCGCAGGGATTCCCACCTCGTTACCTGCTGTTTTGACGTCTGGCGTTTTATAGTTATACTTCGCTATTGAGGCGGCGTATAGACTGGCCCGCGCCTTAAGTGCCAAAGCTGTCCATTTATTAGCTCTAGCTGAATTTATGGTTTTCTCTGTACCGAGCATTTTAGCGGCTTCGGTACATTCGTTAATCACGTAATTATAACTCTCTGCTTCTGTTGATCGCGGTGTCTGCAACTCTGCTGGATCCATGCCGCCAGTATAATCATAGATCTTATCACCCACCAAAGGAACTCCGCCCAAACGCTTGATCATATTAAAGTAGGTCCAAGCACGAATAAATCTGGCCTCGCCTTCGATGCTCTTTTTATTATTTTCGTCCAATGATGATTGACGAACACCTACGATAAATTGATTCAGATTGCGAATCAGTTCATAATCGTACATACGCCAAAAGTCATTCGGAAATTCCTGCATCGTATTGGGGCCACCGCTTGAAAATCCTGCCTCATCTAACATCGCAAAAGATCCATTGTCTCCAAATTGCTGTCCCCAGCTAATCCGCCCATAATAATTCGCTAGAACAGATTTTATCATATTCTGATCCGAAAATATCTGATCGTCGGTAAAAATAGCCTGTGATTCCCGTTCCAAAAATTTATTGCAGCTTGAAAATGTACATACGAGACATACACCCAATAAAATAACGTTCTTATTTATCATCTTATTAAAAAGTTAAGGTAACACCAACGTTTATAACTTTGTTTGTTGGGTACTGAACGCCCGAATCACTTGTGATTTCTGGATCGATCTTCATATCACCCAAATTATCTATGCTAAACAGATTCTGCATCATGGTATATATCCTCAATTTCTGAATTCCTCGAGGTTTCATCCATTTCTCCGGTAAAGTATATCCGATCTGCAGGTTTCTTAATTTCAAATAGTTGACATTGGTAAGCCAGAAGTCGCTATGCCAATAATTACTATGATCTCTATTTCCTTTAATTAATGTAGGGTACTTTCCTGGGATCAAGGCACTATTTGGATCCGTAATATCGCTCAGCATCCACTGGTTTTCCATATAGTATTGCGGATTGTTGCCACCATCATGGAAAGGGAAAACAGCTTCATAACTGGGATTAAAAGAAGCAAAAGCTGCTCCGGTGAAATCCATTGCCAAATCAAATCCCTTAAATTGGCCGCCAAGGTTAATTCCGTAATTGAAATAAGGAAGACCGCCTTGTCGATATCCGATTGGCCGTTCATCCAGCTCATTGATCACTTTATCGCCATTAATATCTTCATACTTAATATCACCCGGCCGTAATGATGAGTTACCTTTACGGTCATTGTCTATATCATAATTGGCAATTTCTTCCCACGACTGGAATTGTCCAATGGAATGTAATCCCCAATTGAGAAAGGCATAACGGTCATAGATCGATTTTCGATATTGATCCAAAGAGTTTCCAAAACGTGGTTTATATTGTTCGCCGTCAGTTTGCCGTGCGAAAGTGAAATTACCGCCTACGAAATAGTTAAATCCATTGACGCTACTCCGCCACATTAATGATCCATCGATACCTTGATGAATATCCGAATTCAGATTTTCATAAGGTAAACTAAAGCCTACTTCATTCGGTATCAATACATCTTCTCGCTTGGCAGGCAGTCCTGTTCTTTTTCGACGGAAGACATCTACCGAACCTGTTAATTTACCTTTTAGTGTACTAAAGTCCAAACCAACATTTAGCATATGGGCCTGAATCCAAGAAAGCGTTTTAACGGGAAGGCCACGTGCTTGAGAACCGATAACATACTTCCCGTCAATTGTCGAACCGACGATATTTTGATAGCCATCACGGACTGGTTTTCGGAAATAATTATATCCACTTAGATAACCAAAAGCAAAATATTCCCAGGCATCCAAATTATCATCGCCCAATACACCGTAAGATCCCCTTAACTTCACATCGTCAAATACCTTTCTCATACCTTCAGACCAGAACTTTTCAGATGAAACACGCCAGCCTGCAGATACCGAAGGGAAAAATCCCCATCGGCTTCCTGGCGCGAATTTCCATGAACCGTCATAGCGCGAAGAAAGCTCCAAAAGATACTTCTGGTCATAATCATAATTGACCCGCCCTGCAAAACCGGCTCTCGCCTGGGTATTCACTCCAGTATCATTGTAGGTGTCCATCGTCTGAAAATAGATCAAACTCAAGGCATTAGAGGCTGGACGATCGTGTACATAAACATCTGGATTATCCCTTTTTATGGACTCCGCAGCAAGCACAGCATTGATTCCATGTTTGCCGAATCGCTTGTTATAATTTAAGGTAAATTGGGTTGAGATTTCTTCAACCTGCGAAATAGATCTCTCCCGCCAAGGGTTGTCCATGCTAAAAGTTACCGGGTACGTATCTGTCTTCTCATCGTAGCCATATAGTTTATAGGTAAACTCCTGATTATCCATCCATTTATTGGCCAAATAATAGCCTACTGTTCCCTTAGCGATCAAATCATTTGTGATCTTATATTCCGCATTAAAATTTAACTGCATCACCCGCCATTTTTCCTGATAAGTACCGGACAGATCATAATTCAGCATCGCAAAGTTAGTTTCCGCATTGGGCGATGTCTGCGTTGGATATAAAGGATTGTCGTTGGCAAAAGGCCGTGCAGTAGGCAGGTTGCGATATATCGCAAATAAAGCCTGCCAAGTATCGTCAGCACCAGGTACGCCCGGTTGTTTGCGCTGTTCGATCCGCCCATTCAAATTAGCACCAATCTTTAATCGTTTTGATACGTTCGCGTCAATATTCATCTGCACATTGGTACGATTGAAGCCGCCGTAATTACGAATGATGGACTGCTGGTCCAGATGCCCTACACTCAGGTAATAATTAATTTTTTCGGACCCACCACTGACATTACCCGAGATATAAGTTTGTGGGCTAGTTTTGAGAATATAATCATACCAATCAAAAGGACGATATCCCTTCTCGGTACCTTGTTGCCATTTTTCGAGATCTGCCAACGTATATTGTGGATGTTCAGTTCCGAGAATAGCATCAGACTGAATATAGCTTTTGATATAAGTACTGGCATCGGCTGGCTTGGGAAAACGAAACATACTCTGCCAGCCATAATATGAATTGATATTAAAGGTATTATTATCGCCACGCTTCCCCTTCTTTGTCGTCACCACAACAACGCCGTTGGCAGCACGCACACCATAAATAGCAGCAGACGCATCCTTTAATACCGAAACCGATTCAATATCATTGAAATCTAAATTATTGAACTGCCCTTCATCCTTTTGAACACCGTCGATCACATATAAGGGTGTCCCCATATTGCGGATACTAATTCCTGTTGGAGCTCCAGGACGCCCATCCGACATCCTGCTGTTAACACCGGCGATCTTCCCTACTAAGGCTCCAGACGTTGTTGTAGCAACAGATCTGGAGATATCCTGAGAAGAAATTGCGGTGATTGCACCGGTAACGGATTCTTTCTTCTGCGTACCGTAACCTACAACGACCACTTCATCAATGCGCGAATTTTCATCTTCCAAAGTGATTGCCAAGTCAGCGATTGCCATCACTTCTTTGGAAAGGTAGCCTACAGATCTTATGGTCAAAAGTTCACCGGCATTGACACCTGTCAAGTTAAAATTACCTTTGGCATCTGTTGAGACTGCAATATTGGGTTTGGATTTCAATGCGACCGTCGCTCCTACAATAGGATTGCCATCCTTATCCTTAACAACCCCTTTTATTGCTTTTTGCAACTCGATCCCCCCTGGAGAAACTGGAATTAAATTAGCTCCCTTTGCTAAGGGGATAAAACTGCTCGCACAGCAGAGCAATGTAGCAGATATTGGCAGACATTTAAGACCCTTAAACATACCTAGATTGATTAGTTTGTATAATTGATTTGTCCAAAATTAAGATATATTCAATCGTACAGACTTTCGTTTTTTCTCAAAAAACTGCCTATTTGTATCAAAGAAATAAAATAGACCTAAAACGTTTTAAGGTCTATTAAAAAGAGAAAGTACACCTCTTTTCAGTGGTGTACTTTCAAACCAATCATTATTAAATATGTATTATTTTACCGAAAAACGATACAGGGATTTCGTTTGATAAACTTGCCCGGGGTTTAGGACGGTTGTTGGAAAATTGAGCTGATTTGGGGCATCCGGAAAATGCTGCGGTTCGAGGCAAAAGGCGGTACGAAAGGAGTCTTTTTTCCCGTTCTTCAATTGCACTTGTTCATTCATAAAATTACCGCTATAAAATTGTATTCCAGGTTCTGCAGTCAGAATATCCATAACAATACCCGATTTATCTCCAATCACATGGGCTGCTTTGTACCAATCGCCATCTTTCTCCTTGCTTAAGACAAAGTTGTGATCATAGCCCTTTCCAAAGCTCAGTTGCTGATCATTGGCATTAATATCTTTTCCTATTGGTTTCAAGGTTGTAAAATCAAAAGCTGTTCCCTTTACCGGTGCTAATTGCCCTGTTGGTATTAGTGTACTATCCACTGGTGTGTATTCATTCGCAAACAATTGAAGCTGATGATCCAGAATTGTACCGCTTCCCTCACCATTTAAATTAAAGTAAGCATGGTTGGTCAAATTGATCACCGTCTTTTTATCGGAAGTAGCACGATAGGCAATCATCAATTCATTATTATCGTTAAGCGTATAAGTCACTTCCATCTGGATGTTTCCTGGAAAACCCTCGAGTCCATCAGGTAAGGTGTAAGCAAAAGTAAGAGACGATTTATCTGACGATTTTAATGTCCAATTGGCAAAATGCACACCTTTAAAACCTCCATGCAGTGTATTAGGACCGTTATTTACCGCCAATGTATAGGTTTTATCATCCAACTTAAATTTTCCCTTAGCAATCCGATTACCAAAAGGCCCTACAATAGTACCAAAAAATGGTTCTTTGGGATTATTATAATCAGCCGCTTTAGAAAAACCCAAAACAACATCGCATAACTCCCCCTTATTGTCAGGCACCCATAATCCCACTAAACGTGCACCAAAATTGGTAAAATAAGCTTGTACGCCATTTTTATTGCTCAGTTCATATAGATAAGCCTGTTTTTGATCAATAGTTCCGCTGAACTGTGCGTTATCCATGTAGGCCGATAAAGAATCTGCTTTTGAAGTTTTGGAACCAGTCGATTGCTGACAAGACACACAAAATGCCAGCATTGCAGAAAGACCAAGCAAGGTCAATTTTCCTCTCATTCGTAATATTTTAAATGGTTTATAATCTTTGTTTAGATAGAACATACGTCCTTTTCTAGATTTTTTATAATTTTAACGCTTACAATATATAAGCTAAAGTCTTAATTTTTTCAGAAATTTTAAGATTAAATTGTTTCATTTTAGCACTATTTTGTATCAATAACCAAATGATCATGATCAACCTAAAGCCTTTACGTCTTCTATTTTTTCTGTTGCTCCCCGCGTTGCTCCATGCACAGCCTTATTATTTCAATCATTATCAAATCAATGAAGGATTGTCTAACAATGCTGTCATTTGTAGTATGCAAGATAGTCAGGGCTTTCTTTGGTTCGGTACAAAAGATGGGTTAAATCGTTTTGATGGTAATAATTTCAAACATTTTGATGCATCAAAATCTGGAAAAAATAGTCTGGGGGGCAATAATATCATTTCATTGAAAGAAGATTTTCGAAAGAGAATTTGGATTGGTACAGATCAGGGAATCTATTGTTACAACCCCGTCGATGAACAATTTAGACTGCTGAGTAAACAATTTGAAAATGCGGACGTCCCTGTTATTATTACCGATCAACGCAAAAGGATCTGGTTTATATCAAATGGAATGCTCTATTGCCATGATTTAGTTAGTCATGCAATTCAACAATTTACAAAATCAGATCTCTACACTACGTCCATCAGCTGCACAAAAAATGGAGCGGTATTTTTTGGAACTCCTGAAGGCAAAATCTTCCAAATAGGTCCTTCCGGAAAACCCGTACTCATGCTTGACTTTCAAGCAAAATATGGTGCTAAGGATTGGTTTAGTATTGAGAAAATAATGGAAAACCGCGACGGAGACTTATTGATTGGTACTTCAAAAACTGGTGTTTATTGCTATCGCTTTCAAGATAAATCCCTTAAGTCTATCCTTGGACCAGATCAACTGCATCAATTTCTCTATGTCAGAGATATTATACAGCCAAATGATCATGAATATTGGTTTGCAACAGAATCTGGCCTCTTCATTTATCAAATTGCTAGCCGACGTTACATCAACATTCAGAAAGAACAAGAAAACCCTTGGGGTATATCTGACAATGCCATTTATAACATCCTACAGGATAAGGATGAGGGTATTTGGCTGGGAACCTATTTTGGTGGGATCAACTATTATCATAAGAACAATAGTATCATCGAAAAATTCCTCCCACAAGATCGCCCCGGGGGCCTAAAAGGCTCTGTTGTACGCATTATCAAAAAAGATATCGATCAGAATATATGGATAGGCACCGAAAATGGAGGACTATCTAAACTGGACCCTAAGTCGGGTAATATCCAAAACTTTTCCGATAAGCAGGGGAATCTGGCAAACAATAATATCCATGGCGTTCTTCCTATTGGTGATAAACTACTGATCGGCACCTTCGTCAATGGCCTGGACATATTTTCGCCAAAGCTTCAAAAAGTCATTTATCACATCGATCGCAATAACAATGCAACCCCTTCTGATCTACAAAGCAATTTTCTATTTTATCTCTATAAAACTCGAAAAGGAGACATTATAGCTGCATCAACTCGTGGCTTATACCGGTTTAACTTTGAAAAAAAGTCTTTTCACCTCATTGATAATGTCCCCGAATACATGTTTTACACGACTATTTTGGAAGATAAAGAGGGAAATATCTGGGTAGGTACATGGCGCGATGGGCTATTTTGCTATAATCCGACCACACGTTATTTCAAACATTATACACATCATCAGAATGACCCCAATTCTTTGCCTAACAATAGGGTCAATAGTCTATTTGAGGATTCAAAAAATCAAATTTGGATCGCCACTGAAGGTGGAATGGCTAAGAAGAAATTAAATCAGGACAGTTTTGAAAACATTGGCCTGGAAGAAGGAATGCCCAGTAACGTAACGCTCGCATTTTTAGAAGACAAACAACAGAATCTCTGGGTAAGTACCTCTAAAGGGCTGGTACGCTATCATCTGCCCAATGGCAGAAAACGGATCTTCAACTTGGAGTCAGGCCTACCGACGATTCAGTTCAATTACAATTCATCTTTTGATGACGACAATGGGAACTTCTATTTCGGTACCATCAATGGCCTTATACGTTTCAATCCGGAAAAACTAAACCAAATTAACTATAAGAATCAAATACCGATTTATATCACTAATTTTTACATCAACAATAGAGCGATCAATCAATATACCGATGCAAGTATTTTATCCAAATCAATCTTATTCACAAAAAATATCAAACTAAAACACGACGAATCATCCTTCAGTCTTGATTTTGCGGCATTACACTACCAAGCCCCCCATTCTATTCACTATAGTTATAAAATGGATGGTCTTGACGACAATTGGATAGACATTACAAGCAATCAACGCGCTTATTTCACCAAGTTAGCTCCCGGTAATTACGTTTTTACCGTAAAAGCGGAGGATCCAAATGGTAACACAATACCCACCTTTGCTAGTCTTAAAATCACGATTCTTCCTCCTATTTGGGCAAGTATACCAGCTTTTGTTTGCTACGCACTAATCCTTATGGGGCTCATTGTATTTGTGATTCATCATTTCAATGAAAAGATCAAGCAACGCAATCGACAACACCTTCTAACCGTACAAAATCTACGTGAGCAAGAACTCTACCGTTCAAAAATCAATTTTTACACCGATGTTGCCCATGAAATACGCACACCGTTGACATTGATCAAAGCCCCCTTAGAGAAGCTTATGGATAAGGTAGATCACAATCCTGTAACAGACAAGCTATTATTGACCATGCAGAACAATACGGAGAAGTTGATTGCGCTTAGTAACCAATTACTGGATTTTAGACAGGTTGAAACGGAAGGATTCAAATTACACTTTGAGTCAGAAAACATAAGCCAAACGGTTCAGGAAATCATCAACAATTTTACGGTCACACTCCAGGCACAGGGAAAGCAGATTGTGTCACACATTATGCCGGATATTATAGGTCAGGTCGATATCGACGCATTCGACAAGATTTGTTACAACTTATTGAATAATGCCCTTAAATATTCTTCATCCTATATTGAAGTGAATTTGAATATGGATAAACAGAAAAATATCTTTATATTGACCGTGAAAAACGACGGAGCTTTAATTCCTTCAGAAGAAAGGGAAAGAATTTTTGAACCATTCAATCGTTTAAAGCAAAATAAGAATGTTCCCGGAAGTGGTCTAGGCTTGGCATTGACAAGATCCCTAACCTTAAAACACCAAGGTACCTTGTTATATAGTACAAACGACCTCCAATTGAACGTATTTAGCTTGACGTTACCTTTGAATCACAATACAAACCCATAATTATGAATGCCAAATCCAATTTATTATTAGTAGATGATCATACCGAACTGCTTGAATTTATTGCGGATGATCTCAATGAAGATTATCAGATAACAACGAGTTCTAATGGAAGAGAAGCCCTAGATTTATTAGCCTCTGAATATTTCGATCTGATCGTAAGTGATGTAATGATGCCAGAAATGGATGGTTTTGAGCTCTGTCAAAAAATTAAGGAAGATATCGCTTATGCACATATTCCAGTTATACTTTTGACAGCAAAAAATAGTATTGAATCAAAAATTCAGGGTTTAGAATTTGGTGCCGACGCTTACATTGAAAAACCTTTTTCGCCCGCTTTTTTAAGAGCACAAATAGCCAGTTTATTAAAGAATAGAGTTAAGGTCAAGGAGTTTTTTATTAAAAATCCGATGTCACAAATCCAACAGATCGGGCAAAATCAAAGTGAACAAGAGTTCTTGCTGAAGATTGAAGAAATCATTATGCAACATCTCGATGATCCCCAGTTTAATGTCGATAGAATGGCCGATATTCTCTGCATGAGCAGACCTACACTCTATCGCAAAATCAATGTGGTATCCAGCCTATCACCCAATGAACTGATTAATTTAACTCGGCTCAGAAAAGCAGCAGAACTGCTTATTCAAAAACAATATAAAGTTTACGAAATTTCTAATTTATTGGGCTACAGTTCCGCTACTCATTTCTCACGTAATTTCCAAAAGCAGTTTGGCCAAAGTCCTACCGAATTTCAGGACGCTCAAACTGCTTTATCTAAATCTTAACCCAGCAAATAATCATATCTGAATAAAAATAGGTGTCCGTCCAAGCGTGCACCTATTTTGTTGATTCAACTTGGGCAAGTGTTGCATACTGTGCTGCATAAGTGAACATAAACATTCCTTCCAAATCATTCTTACTTTTATCATTTGCCCAGCCTCCGAGCAAGTCATTCGGCAGAAATCCATCTTTCAAGAAGTGGGTATAGCCGTAATCCAAGTTATCCTGAAAAGATTTTGCATACAGTCCAGCCTTGCTATAATTGGGAAATATAGCGGTATATCCTCTTAACAACACGCCGTTAAACCAATTATTAAAACCATCTGTCGCATAGGTATAGTGCTCAGGAATCTGCTGCCCTAACTTTCCAAAATAAGTAAAAGTCGCATCGGCCAGTTTCTTGCCATCTTCTAAATATCTTTTTGCTTTCGTAACACGATATAAGTCGGCGGCTCCAGAAATCATCGTTCCACTGTTATAGGAAAATGCCGTGCCGACCGCTTTTCTGAGCTCGGTATTTTTTCGATATTGTACACCGTTGACCGTTTCATAAGCTATCGAACAATCTGGAAAACAATCACCCATCATATCCGCATAAACACCTTTTTCATTAAGAAGATATGCCTTTTGCCAGTCATAAATCCTTTTAGCATAACGGAGATAAAAATCGCTCTTCTTCTCTTTTTTAGAAATACGAGTTAGTTTATCTTTCGGATCAATGGAATGCGCAACGATTTGATCTCCTTTCTTTTTATAGATTTCATACAATGCAACAAGCGGACTAATAATCGGTGCATTACTACAGGCATGCTTAGTTACATATCCTGGGCCCCATGGGATTCCACCATGCTCTTTCCCTTTCTCATCCAAAGTACAGTCCCAACCATCAAGAACATAAGCAGTAAGGTATTCAGCTTCTTGCAAATAGCGTTCTTGCCCAGTCAAATGATAAGCTTCCAATAATTCCCGTACTAGCCACATCTGATCATCATAGACATTCAGTACTCCCGTTACATTTGCTTTTCCTTTTTCTCGGACGCGATCGACAGCATACACCGTCCATTCTTTATGTTGTGTAAAAGATGTTAGCGTAAATGTCCCTAAATAATAAGCTGCATTTGCATGAAGCTTAGCCAATAAATCCACATAGCGGGAATAATACTTTCCGTAAAGCTCGGTATTACCTGCCTTTTGTTGCTTTTTCAAGCCGCTCAACACAGCATTTACAGCTTCTATGGAAGCAGAGTACATCCATACACTCGCTTTTTCTTCGGATCGAACCTGCGTAAATGGATTATAAAAACGATGCATTTTGAAATCTTCACCAGAAAAATAGACTTCCATTGACCGATCAATCAATTGGATCGCCCGTAAAAGATTCTGTTGGTTTTTATGTTGATCATGTACTGATCTTTGGCTGTGCAATTCTTGCGCACAAACCTGTTTTACACAGAGCGGTGATACTGACAGAGAAATTAGAGAGAGTGCCCAAAAAGGCCGGATGGAAAAGAATTTGATCATGACGTGGTTTTAAATTGATTAAGTAGTCTTTCATGCGCATTGGTAGAGCGTGATAACCGAGGTTGAAGATAAGCATTTTTCAGACAAAAAAAATCGCATTTTTTGAAATGCGATTAAAAAATATTTGCCCTTTAGCTTAGTTAACCAAGAACTTTCTCGGTCAACTAAGCTGCCACTGGCTGACGATGACGATTCACAAATTGCTTTTTCAATAGATACAATTTGTAATGGTCGTACAAACCAATGATTAAAAGAACAAAACAAACCACGTAAAATGTCTTATTCGATAAATAGGTGAATGAAATACCGCTCACAAGCCCTCCCATGACATAGGCTCCCACGATACTCAGCAGTAAATGGAATTTGTCGACCAATGTCTTATTGCTTCGGTTCGACTCCTTAGTGAACATCGAAATCAATATTGCTAAATCTGTCGTTAGCCCTGTCAAGTGTGTCGTTTTCACAACAGAATTCGATATGCTCGCTGTTAAACCATTTTGCAATCCCATTGCAAACAGCAATGCACCGACAAGTATCTCTGTTTCTTTCAAAGAATCTTCATAAAATACATCAAGATATATCCCGACAAATAATATACTCAGTATTTCCAATGCCAAAGGAATGGAATGTGTCAGATAGGAGCTAAAACGTCCTTTACCATGAATGATGATAAGATTCGAAAGCATACTCCCGACTAGAAAAAGTAAAATCCAAAATAGCACTACTGCACCTTGATACCAATTTCCTTTCGCAATCTCTTGCGCAAAAACCGCATAATAACCTGTTACATTGGATGTAAACGAGAAAAAGACAATGACAGATGCGACATTGACCATTCCCGCAGAGAATGCAGTTATTCCCCCTAATTTGATATTATCTTGAATCGTTCTATGATTGCTATATTTTCTCAGCATATTTTTCCTTTCCTCCTTTTTTCAGCACAATTCGTGCGATTCCTTTCGTCTGCATATCCAAGTTAAGATGCAGTATCAATTGGTTTTTATTCAATTTTTGTATGACAAAGCTCTCTATAAGCTCATCATTTTTCCGAAGCTCAAGGATATGGCCTCGTCCCTTCAAAAACCAATTGTATTGTTTGTCCTCATGATGGGCAATAAAATTTTTGTCACCCATTTTTTCAAAATGCCATAATCCATCCTGCAAGGGTGGAAGGTGAGCGATTGCAGCATCTTTTATTCCCTCATGGATAACCGCCTGTTTTTTGAACGTTGGAGACTTCTCCACTTTCTCAAAGTACCAACCTTGCTCTTCCCACTCTCCTTCTAAAAGCCGCTCGGGGTTTTCATAAAACATAACCATTGAACTAGCTCCTAAAAGCAAAAAGGACAACAAGACGAAGTTGAACCTTGCTAATATTTTTCTCTTAATAGTTAACATCCCATTTCTTGTTAAAAAATAAATCCGCCAAGACATTTCCTCCTGTTCTGTTTGTCCCAGGTCTTGCGACAATCGAGACATTCTTCTGTTTACTTTTACTCAAGTGAAGCAAAGCCTGTCCGACGTCGAAAAAATGCCGTGTTCTTCTTT
>NZ_DKSP01000150.1:25403-33556 GCF_002472745.1 Sphingobacterium sp. UBA7253
GACTTCATCAATCCGAGCTCCGCGCAAATAATGTTGTAAATAATTGAGATTGTCAGAGCCGATGATATCTGTATAGATATTTAGCTTACGATTTTCATAACGATGACAGATCATCTGGCAGGCCTTCAAAAAGTCCTCCGATTGAAGATTACTGAGTTGGTCATCCAATGTGATTCCCAATAGTTCGCTGATCGATGTACTGCTCTTATTACCATAGACAAGAATGATATCAAGTTCTTCGGCTTTCGATTGCTCTATACTATGAATCACAAAAAAAAGTGAATCAATCGTAAAATCACTTGGAATCAATACACGCATTGCCTTTGCCATATCCAATTATTTTTATACAAAATTAATAGGTCATCATGGCAACCGAATGAATCTGGAATTAACTTTCTATTAGAATTTTAAGACCGATATTAAAATGAGATTAAAAAAAAGATGCAGATTAAAATGGGATTAAAATTTAGTTCCGGCTTTGTAATATAATTCCGCTAGTGCCTTTCTGTAGTCCGTAACCAGCTTCTCTTGCTTGATCCGCATTTCGATCAGCTTGTTTTCCCTACTATTAACAACAAACAAGGTTGATTCACCCAGTTCAAACTTATTTAATTCCCCCCTAAGAAGCAGTTCCTGATTACTTATATTGATCGATTGAAGTTCAATCTGTTTACTGTAAGCATTTAAATCATTATATTTTTTAACGACTTCATTGTAAATATTTCTCTCGGTCACAGCTTGTTCAAATCGTAGCTGATCTTGCTTAATCCGGACCTCTTTGAGCTTCCCACGTTCGGCGCGAATAAAAAGTGGAAATGCAAATTCAAAACCTACTTTATAATTCTGCCAATTAAAATCATACTGCGGCGGTACAAAGTCATTAAAACCGTGACGGCTAGAAATGAGCGTGCCTGACACATTGAATTTAGGTTTAAGCATTTCTTTTCGATAACGTTCCTCAAATAGAAGTTGTTGATTTTTACTCGCCAACTTTATCATTTCGGGATGAGCAATTTTTGCCGAATCAAGTAGCGCCTCGATCACACTATTATCTGGCAAAATAACAGGATCTTCGAGCTTATGCGGTATGGCATGATCGGGAAGTTCTACTGGAAATTGTTGATCATTCCACAGATGATTGGACAATACAATTTTCGCGTTTTTAAGTTCAACTTCATACTTTGAAAGTTCTATCCGCCGTTCTTTTACAACGACCGAAGCTTCGATGGAATCAATTACAGGTTTATCTCCCAGCGTCGTCTGCTCACTGATTGCTTTAAACCGTTGATCAGCCAATTTTACACCCTCCAATAAAAGCTGATACTGCTGATAGGCAAAATACCAATTCCAATAATCTGAAAGTGCCTGAAACCAAATGGCATTTATTTGTTTTATCTTTTCGCCTTCGAGGTAGCTGATCATAGCCTTTGCCTGCTGCAGCGTATTTCTTCTGCTATCGACGATTAAACCTTGCCCCAATGGAATACTTAAACCGATTGCGGAAAGCCCTGCATTATTTGTTCGGGATTGCGGGTTTGTATAATCACCAACATTTCGATCATAAGCAATTTTCAGATCTGCGCCAGCTAACCAAAGAGGAATTTTTAGCTCACTATTCCACTGATTATAATAATCCGTATTGCCAAAATGCTTATTTTTAAAACTGGAATTTAACGTCGGATCAAACTTCCCTAAAGCCTGTGTTACCTGGGCTTTTGCAGTTTCACTCAGCAGATTCACTTGTTTAACGATTGGATGATTGGCCATTAAAAGCTCTTCCATGTCATCCACGGTAAAAGTATTCCTTGCTCCATACTCCTTTTCCTGAGCCGAAAGATGAGGAGAGAAAAAAAAGCACAACACGATAAAAATAAAATTCAATTTATTCATATAACAATTACTTTTTCTCACTTTCTTTTGGTTCTCTTTCCAAACTCGGCGGAAAGCCATTCAACTGTCGCCATATCTCATACCATAATGGGACTTTATTTAAAATAACCCTTCCATAAGCACCTGAGCCCTGATTTAACTGAACAGGCCAGGGTTCATCTCCTTCCGGAACAGGAACTGTTGCACGTATCAAAATCCTAAATCGGCCATTCGTACTACTCACTTTATCGATGACTGAAACTTTTCCAGCAAAGGTACCGACCGCGACAGACGGCCATCCGGAAAATTGGATCGATGGCCAGCCATCAAATTGTAGCCTTACATCACTTTCCGGCTCAATCAGTGGGACATCCATTGCGTTTACATAAAGTTCTACGGCAAGCTGTGGTTTTTTAGGCTGTAATGTCGCAACGGACTCACCCTCCTTCATATTTTCACCAATTCCTGCCTTAAAGGTTTTTACAATAAAACCATCTTGTGGAGCCCTCACGACATATAACCCCCGTCGTACATCAATATTGGATATCTCATTTCTCAGTTTGGCGATATCCCCTTGTACTGAGGCTTTGGAGGAAAAAGCCGAACTTAAATCGGACTGCGCTTTCGCCAATGATTCATTATACTTTGCGCGGATGTTGTTTAATTCGATACTGGCATTTGTTAATGATTGTCTTGAATTCGACAACTTGTTATCTGCACTTACTACTTTAGCTCGATCATTTTGCAGATTTAAACGCCTTGTTTCGATATCTGTTAACGAAAATAAGCCGTCACGATAGCCCTCTTCGTACCGTTTGAGCCGCTTTTCACTGGTCTCAAAAAAACTCATGACAGCGACCAATTCTGCACTATCTATTTTTACCAGATTTTGAGCTTGGATCACCTTATTTTTAGCTGACGCAAGCTGAAAATCAAGCCCATTTTTCAATGCTTCAATCTGTGCTTCAGTGGCTTTCATTTTTTGATTAGCAGCATTTTCTCCGCTTTGTTTGGCATTCAATTGCTCTTCTAACCGCAATGGTAACATGGGATCAAAATAAGATTGAGAAGTCTCCGAAAGCACTAAAATCGTATCACCTTTCTTCACTTCCTGCCCCTCAGTAACGGCCCAATATTCAATGCGGCCACCAATCTGATTTTGGATAGTCTGTGGTCTATCTTGTGGACGTAAAGCAGTAACCGTTCCTACTCCAGGAATTGTCTGCCTCCATGGGAGAAAAAGTGCTAGTACAAAAACAATCCCAGAAAACACAAGAATTCGCCCCAAGACTAGGGATCCCCGCTCTTTCAATAACTTATCAACCGCATCATGGGAAAGATCTCTCCATGAGAGCGTTTTCTGACTCGAACGATCCTTATTAATCAACATAAACCGCAGCGTCCTCCTCCAACGCAAGATCCGTTACAGCCGCCAATTTGACAACTCCAGTAAGCATATCAAAAATAGTATTCAAATTTGTCATCAGTTTTTCAATGGCATAACCAATTTGAACGATGACAACTTCAGCAGCAACAAATTGACCAAAAGTCATTTGCCGCTCAACAACAAAATAAGATCCAAGCAAGAGCATCGCTCCAAACAACAGGGTGCGAAGTAGGACAGAACCAATAAAAAAACGCTTTAAAACCTTAAAATGATCGTTCCTCGCCCCTAAATACTTACTGACAATATAATCTGTTGTTTTTGTCACTTCGTTCATTTTCGTCTCATCAGCACGATAATGGTCAATTTGTCCGGCAACAGCTTCCAAATAGGCTACCGTCTCATATTTGTATTCAGACTCTTCAATACTTGTTTTCAACCCTCTTTTATAGTATAAAACAAGTATCGTAATAACAGAAAAAATGACAATAAGGCCAAAGGCCAGAAATGCAGGATGATAAAATGATAATAAGACCACGCTAAAGAAAATTGTCACCACTGCAGCGATGATATCGATCAAAAGTTTGATAATTCCCTTTTGGATAATGATAACATCAAAAAATCGGTTGACCAACTCCACAAGATTTTTTCCAAGTAACTCTTTAGGTTTAATTCTCGGCAGGCGATAAGAAAATTCAACCGCCGATTTTAGAAAGATTTTCTGCTCTAAATACTCGACTAAGGTCAATTGTCCGATCAATAATACCCCGCCCACAATCACGCCAAATAACACAAAAGCAATTAAGATATAGGTAGAGCTATACATCGCTCCATTGCTTAAAAAATTAAAGATAGCTGTTATCCCTATTGGAATAGTCAAACTAAAAATACCGATGACGATGGCATAAATAAATATATAATTGATCGTTTTCCGTTCAGTATGTAATAAGCTAGCCAACCGTTGCAAAGGTGATGGTCCGCCTTGTATATGCCCCATAAAAAATAGATAGAAGATAAGTTATAAATGATGAATTTCAGCTAAAAACAACAGTAAAAACTCCGATCGATCATTCAATTAGTCCGATCTCTCTGTTTCTAATACTTGGTTGTTCCTTAAATGAAATTGTAGAGGGAATTTGACTCTCGACTTTACGGAGTGCAATAGCGACATTAAAAAAATTGCGTGTTTTCTTTTTATAGGTATAATCGCGTGGTATTATGACCTCATTCACAGACTGCCCTTTGAGGTAATGCTGCAAATAATGACTGTTATCGGTACCCAAAATATCCGCAAAAATACTGAGCTTACGGTTTTTATAGCGTTGATAGATTCCGCTACAGGCTTTTAAAAAAGATTCAGATTGAAGTGTTTCCAGTTGATCTTCCAATCCAATTCCGAGTAATTCACTCGCAGAAGTGCTGCTTTTATTGCCATACACAAGAATAATATCGATAGAATCAGCCATTGACTCTTCAATACTTTGACGCACAAAATGGAGTGAGTCAACTGTAAAATCACTAGGTATTAATATACGCGTTGTTTTAGCCATGCCTTTTTTTAACAAAGTTAAAACGCACATATGGCAACGGAATGAATCTAAAATTAGCTTTCCATTAGAAAGCGAGCAACAGTATTAAAATGAGATTAGAAATGCAGTTGAAATTAAAACCACATTAAAATCGAAGGTAAGTGGGTAGTTCAATTTCTACAGTGGTGCCTTCACTCACAACAGAATTGACCTTCAATGTACCACCATGCAACTTAATAATATTTCTGGCCAAAGGAAGTCCAATACCATAACCGTCAATGCCACTCGTATTGGACGCTCTAAAATAAGGATCGTAGATATGATCCAATTCGCGGGAGGGTATTCCGATACCTTTGTCTTTTATTAGAATAAAGACTTTATTGTCCAATGCCCCTAAAGCAATATAAGCGGTTCTATCGGATGAATACTTACACGCGTTGCTGATAATATTGGATAGCGCAAGCTGTAACAAAATTGCATTTCCATTCACCTTAAGTCGCATACTATCATCTGGTAATAGACTGAAATCTGTGATAATCTTAAATTTATCATTGATGGCCTTAACAGTCAGCTCGGCGTCCATCACGATCTGATCAATACGAACGGGGCTAAATGCGGTCGCATTATTAACAAAACCTGTACGCGCCAACAGTAAAAGTGCTTTTGTTTTCTTTTCCAAATGCTCTGCCGACTCAATGATCTTAAATAATGTTCGTTGGTACTCCGCTGTTGTTCGTTCTTTGGATAAAGCAAGATCTGCCTGTCCTATGATGGATGTCAATGGTGTATTTAGCTCATGTGATGCATTGCTGATAAAGTTCTTTTGTGTTTCGAAAGAAGTTTCCAAGCGCGTCAACATCCGGTTAAATGTGAGTGCCAGGCCATGAAGCTCACCTTTGTATTTATCCTCATCCAATCGTTTATAAAGATTTTCCGAACCAATCTCTTGCACCTCTTTCATCATGGTTAGTATTGGCTTTAAGAACGAACGTTTCATAAAAACCGAAACAACGAATATAAAGAGAATCCCCAAAATCAGACTTATAATAAGCAGATTACGAAGGTAGGCCAAATGGTGTGTATAAAAGTAATTTTCAGCGGAAGCGCCCACAATATACTTTCGACCATTTTGCGAAAAATATTTAGTTGAATAGAATTGATTACCCGACTTGAAATTTGAGCTTCCTTTTTTATTGATTTTATCCCAAAGTTCTTGATGAAATCCTTGGCTTCTTAAAATAGCACCATTGCTATCAAATTCCACCAAAAATTCATGCTGATTATTGAGATTTTCTATAAAATCAAGGCTCCACTGATCAGCCTGGGAGGCGGATTTACTATTCAGAAATTTTTCAGCAGCAATATTTCGCCGCAGATCGAGCCGTTTATAAAAATCTGTAAAAGCAAAATTTGTAACGGAATAAAAAATAAAGCCAACAAAACAACTCACATAAATGACCAGAATTGCAATGAGATAAATAAGCTTTCGATTGTAATTGTGCATTTTTAAATATTCAGTCTTCTATTTTTAGAACATATCCCATACCAATAACCGTGTGGATCGCTTTTTTGCTCGTTATTTTTTCAATCTTTTTTCTCAAATAATTCACATAAACATCGACGACATTTGATCCAATATCGAAATTTATCCCCCATATTTTGTCCAAAAGCTCCGTTCTCTCAAATACCTTTTTGGGGCTCTGAATAAACAACAAGAGTAAACGATACTCTGTACTTGTCAGATTGAGTTCCTGCCCCTCACAGTAGGCTATTTTTTTATAATCATCGATACTCAGAAAACCATAACTAAATGTGTCTTTCGAGGGCTGTAACTCACGTTGTGTTGCCTGTACGATAGACTGTTGCCTGCGGATCAATGAACGTATCCGAGCCTTCAATTCAATGAGCTTAAAGGGCTTGGAAAGATAGTCATCGGCACCATTATCGAGTCCGAGCACCACATTTTCTGGAGTACCAAGTGCAGTCAGCATCATAACAGGTAAATCGGTATACCCCCACTGTCTGATCTGCTTACAAATATCCAGGCCATTGGTTCCCGGCAAAAGAATGTCCAATAGCACAAGAGAGACATCTTGCTTCGCCAAAAGCTGTTCCAGACCTTCCGAACGCCCCAGATGAATGACCCTATAGCCATCCTCGCCTAAGCCTTGTACGATCAAATCAGCAACATCCTGTTCATCTTCAACCAAAATAATTTTTTGCTCCTCCATATTCGTCATGATGTGTAGCTCTCTGTAATGAACTACGATCCAAACCATAAAAATAACGTTTTGACACAAGAGACACAAATCCCATTTTTGCCCGAATCCACACAAAAAGAATCTTGCTCTATTTTGCAAAAGAGAAAGCGCTGTGTTCATCGATCGTGAAACAGCGCTTTCGTCCTAGTATTTAATTGGTTCAGCTATAATTCTACTTTACCCATTAACGGGTCTGTCTTACTTGATTTACCAGTCTCTATATGTCCAGCATAGCGGAATTTGACCGCATGATCTTCTGAACACGTTATTTCGATATCATACCAACCTTCACTCTTGCTGCAATCGATTTCAACCAAAGCAGGATCATCCTTGCGCATTGCTTTCGCATGGAAAAGATCATAGGAACAGTCTTTAAGAAATAAATCCCAATTTAGCGACTCTGATTGTACACAAAGAATAGGCTTTCCAGCAACTACTTTCGTATACACATCAATAGCTGGAATATGCGACTTTGCGCCTTCAATCGCACGATAGAAACCATTAGGGCCATGCAATGCAAATGATATGTACTCTCCTACAATTTTATCGAGTTCCCATTCATACGCTAATTGATCCCCTTCCCGTACCGTAAAATTCCAAACTTTACCCGCCGCATGGCCATCATACGCCACATAGGAAATAACATGATAAGGCAGACCCGCTCCCGCTTTAGCTGTATTGAGCCTTCTTTCCAAGGTTGAGCTGATGGAAAGCATCGTTGGTGTATGCTGTACTTTTAGCTGCAATTCATAAGGTAAAGCACAAGCATCCTTCCATCCCTGCTCTTGCATCTGCATAGCTGCATGATACTGACCTGTCGATTTGATTTCCTCCAGTTTTTGGCTGTCGATTTTCACAAAATCTGTTGGGAGCTTTTTATTCCTGGCGGAGAATATACGTTCAACATACCCGTCTCTGTCTACCGGATTAAGCCTTGTTTTGGAAATGTTATCTACAGGACGAAAAGACGTTGTTAAGTCGCCACAGACCATTCTTCGCCATTGACTGATGTTTTCTTCCCGTATCACCTTACCCGTTTTCTTCTCCAAAAAATGTTCTAAAAATTGAAGACAGGAGGTGTGGTCAAAAACTTCGGAATTGACCCAACCA
>NZ_DKSP01000150.1:33729-49281 GCF_002472745.1 Sphingobacterium sp. UBA7253
TAGACCAGGGTGAAGCTATCACCATTGGTACGCGATAGCCCAAACCAATAGGACTTTCAAAACTTACATGATTACTATTTTTCCTTTTTCGCTCCTGTTCTAGCGTAACATATTCATCCGAAGTGTCGATTTCTGACACGGCACCCTGATCTTTGTTCGTGCTCAATGGCGGAACAAAAGGAGCGATATGGTCAAAATATCCATCATTTTCGTCATAAGTTAAGATGAAAATTGTCTTTTTCCAAACCTCAGGGTCTTTGGTCAATATATCGAGGACTTCGGATACGTACCATGCCCCATACCAAGGTGAGCCCGGATGATCCGAAAAACGACAAGGTGCCACTAACCACGACACTGTAGGTAATTGGCGATCTTCAACATCTTTTCTAAACTGATAAAAAACATCTCCGGCTGGCACCTCAACTTCCTGCCGCTTTCCACCTTCTTTATAACTTAATTTATCAAGTTTGTGAAAGTTGGGATCAGCTAGATTAGTCACAAATGCATTGTGATGGATATCTTTTTCGAACTGGGATAGCTTTTCAAAATTCTCGGGCGTATAATGAATGACATCCCTTTTCAAATCCTCCAATTCCGCTTTGGCTTTGTGCAGCAATTCTTCTTTTGGATTTGTTTCCAAAAATTTATGCAGCTCTTTTACCCGTTCTTTCATCCACTGATAATGTGCCAAATGATATCTTACACCATATTGTTGGTGAAACTCCAGGTTGTTATCTGTAAAATTGGCCAACCAATCTTCCTCTTCTCCTTTAAAGCCTACTGGTAAACTTAGTTCATTTTGATAAACTTTCCACGAGACCCCTGCTTTTTGCAGTCGTTCAGGATAGGTTTTCCATTTGACATCCTTGTAGTTGATCTGACCATTGTCTACATGCGCAACAGATTCGGGATTACGGGGTTCTTCGCGCACTGTACCAGTCCAAAAATACGATCGATTAGCGCTCGTTCCCGTCAGTGAAGAACAAAAATGCTGGTCACAAATTGTAAATGCATCTGCAAAAGCATAATAAAAAGGAATATCCGCACGGTTATAATAACCCATTGTTAAAGGCATAGCCTTATATTCTGAATTGCCAGAGCTCTTTGCTTCCAACCAATTATCCATTTTCCCGTCATGACGAGCAGCAACCATATCACGCCAACCATGCGGAAGCGACCCCATCCAAGTCGATTTACTATTGACGATATCTAAATGGAAAGGTGCAAAATATGCACCTTCCTTATTTCCTTGTATCCATACAGGTAGGCCATTCGGCAATTTCATCGCGCGGGGATCGTTAAAGCCACGTACACCCTTCAAAGTTCCAAAACAGTGGTCAAACGATCTGTTTTCCTGCATCAAAAAGACAACATGTTCGGCATCCAAAAAAGTTGATCCTTTTGGAGCTTCAATCGCCAAGGCTTTTTGTATTGATTCAGGCAGCCAGTTTATGGCGACTGTACTCCCTGCCAGCATGGCTGCTTTTTTTAAAAATACCCTCCTTGAATCCATTATTTTAACCACCAAGTCTGTAAATTAATATTGTCATTTCCGCCAAATTGTGATTTGATCGCATCAGATACATTCGCCGTATTATTATTGTACTCATCTTGAGGATACATCCAGCGATAGGCTGTTTTCACATTCGCCGATTTACGGAAACTCGGATATCCCGTGCGCAAATGATCAAAATAAGCCGAGTATCCCCCCTGATGAAATGAGCGCAGGTATTTCTGCATCAAGATACGTTCGAGCTTTTGCTCATTGGAGCTAGCTCCGTCAAGACTTACCGAATTTTGTTCAAGATATTTGGCCGCTTGTGCTTCATTTGTATAAGTTCCCAAATTTTTCGCATACTTTTCATAAAATTTGAACGATGCCTGTACTCCTTTGGTATACGTTGCATTGAGATCGCCCGTTATCCAACCTTTCAAAATGGCTTCAGCCAAAATAAACTGCATCTCCGAACAGCCCAATAAGACCAATGGCTCAGCTGTGGGATCTTGATAAAATCGTTCGTGGACTTTCGATAATTTACCTAATACGGCTTTTGCATTCACCTGTGCATAAGGAACAATCGGATCACCGCCTTCATAAGCCGTAAAGTCATTAATCGCTTTACCCGCTTCTTTACCCAGTCTTGTTTGTGTAGCGACGGCAAATAACCGCGGATCTTTCAGGTCCTGCAATCGTTGGATAAAAGTGGAATCCATATACATTCCCGATCCATAACCGCTAGAGTTAAATTCAGGATAGCGATTACCCTCTTGATTCAAAAAGATGAGTTGCCCATCTTCAGCACCACTAACATCAGTGATTCTAGACTCATTGGTAAATATTTTTGAAAATTCTGTTGCTGCATTAAATGGAAGATCAGTCGTTTTCTTCGAAAGCGTCAATAATACTTTTAGGCGAAATGAATTGACTAACTTGTTCCAATTGCCACTATTTCCACCATAAATAATATCCCCATTTATGGTGTTATTGTTCTTCTTCAGAATAATACTTGCTTCCTCGAGCTCCTTCAATACACCCACCAAAACGTCTTTCTGTGTATCGTATTTCGGCGCAAAAATTGCCGAATTTTCACCCTTTGCTGCTTCTGAATAAGGGACATCACCAAACGTTAAGGTAAGATTATAAAAATAATACGCACGGAAAAATTTTGCTAATGCCAAATAACTTTCAGCGCCAATACGTTCAGCTTCTTCCGTCATCTTGGTAATATTGCGAAGATTACCATATTGCTCAAAGCTTCCCCTTTGCCAATTATAAATTTGATTCGCATTTTCACCATCTGTTTGCACAATCATTTTCAAGGCATATAGTGGTGAGGTACCATGCCAGGTCCGAAAAGCATCCCATTCTACCTTCGTCAATAAAGCTTGCGGGTGGGTTGTTGTCGCTTCATTTGGATTAACATTTACTTCAGTCAATTTCTGACAAGAAGTCATGATTGAAAGAGAAAATAATCCAAGAAATATATGTTTATTAAATAATTTCATCGTACTACGTTATTAAAACTTAAAATCTAGAGAAAAACCAATATATCGCGTGGAAGGATCTTGTAAGTTTCCATCGTTCCCAACACCAAAATCAGGATCGATATAAGGTACTTTCTTCCACATAGCCAAATTATAGCCAAATAGTGATGCATTTAAGGCCGTAAGCTGTTTTAATTTAAACACCTTATTGACATCATAACCTACCGAAAGTCTACGCAGTTTTACAAATGATCGATCAAACACATTGGCAAACAGTTTACTCTCAGACTCTGTAACTCTGGCCTGGTAAGGATAATTTTGACTCCAAGCCTGCCAATCAACAGCTTTTGTATTACTTGTATACGTTCGGGTATCTGAAGTAATATTACCGTTCACGTCGCGGGTAAGCTCACCCCCTGTTACGATCACCCCATCTGGTACAAAAACTGGTTTCCCTGCATCATATTGTTCCTGACGATATAAGACCGAAGAAGGATGCTTTCCACCCCACCACATTTTTTCTATGGTTGTCGAATTCATCACGCCGCCAATAGATCCGTCGAAATCAAGATTTACCTGAAATCCCTTAAATTTGAACTGGTTTGCAAAACCAAATTGCCAGTCCGGTTGAAAGTAACCTAAATACTGTGGAAATGGATTTTTGGTCGGCATACCCGTATTCGGATTCAAGATAACCTTACCATCAGCCGATTTTTCCCAGACAGTACCATAATAGCTGTCTGCACGATCGCCTTTTTTAAGATTACCGTATTTCGCTTGGTTATTGTAAATTTCTTCCAAACGCTGAATTGCACGAGACCAGTTAACAGTAGACGTCCACGAAAATTGTTCATTTTTAATTATATTCCCTGTCAAAGAAATCTCCAATCCTTTTGTACGGTATTTATTTCCATTTACTTTACGCGAAGTAAAAGCGGATGCTTGGGAAATACTCAAATCGATGATCTGATTTTTATCAACAACATTATAGTACGTTACATCAGCCGAAAGCCTATTTTTAAAGAAAGCCATAGAAGCACCAATTTCTAAGGAAATGGACTGCTGCGGAAGGATATCAGGATTAATAATACCTACAGGATAGGTTACTGATGGCGTCGAACCATAGGTAACATCTTTTTTATAAGTCGCAGCAATGCTATAAGGATCCAGATCAGAAGATACTGATGCCCAGGAACTGTACAATTTAACAAAGTCAATTTGCGCTGGCAGTTTAAAATAATCGGAGATAACACTACTTAGTGAAACCGATGGATAAAAGAATGACTGATTTGCCTTTGATAATGTGGATGACCAGTCATTTCTTCCTGAAAAATTCAGATAGGTCGACTTAAACACATTTAAGTTTACCGACGCATAAGCACTTCGGATTATTTTCTCAGTTGTTGTATTTGTTGCCTTAACTGGACCTTGGGTATTGCCTAAGTTGTAGACAAATGGTACAACTAAACCATCAGTAGTTTGATAAAGCTCACGATAATCTCTTTTGAAAGTGGAAGATCCCGCATTAACGGTTACACCGAAATTATCAGACAACTGCTTAATATAGGTTGCTAAGACGTCCGCATCAAAATTGAGCTGCTTGCTATCCCAGTTTTTATAATCCCCATTCCGTGAATCGCCATAATTCATATAAGACTTAGGACTCTGCATGTCCTGGAATAGATTTTTTTGTCTTGCTGCAGCACGACCTTTGATGGTAAATTCAGGTGAAATACGCCAAGTTAAAGCAGTCTGCCCGGCCAAAATATCCTGATCGTATACTTGGTTCAACTCATTAGCTGCAAAATAAGGGTTGTTGTACCAAGCATAGTTATAGTTTGCTTGACGATAGCCTTCCTGTCCCGGAATATAGAGGTGATCCTTTAATTCCTGTCCATTTACATCATTTCCCATCCACAACAAAATCGTATACATATGATTTTTAGGTCCATATCCATACCTTGGATAATTTGGAGATTTCACTTTGTTATAGGATAAGTTAAGATCTAATTGTACCTCAGGAGTAAAACGGTAAGAGGTATTCAAATTTAATCCACCTGTAGAAAGCTTTGTATTGGGCACCTGACCTTTTTGATAGGCATATTTTCCTGTTCCAAATATGCTTACCTTTTCCGAACGATACGATAATGTCGCATTATTCTCGGTAATCAGTCCAGTTCCAAGGAAATCCTCTAAATTGTTATGTGCGCCCCAATCAATCGGCACTCTTTCATAACGTGACTTATCATTATACTTGGTTCCACTCACATCACCCCACCAAGGAATCACTTCACCAGTTTGCTTATCACGAATCGGACTGTTCCATTGTGCCACCTTTATTCCGGAGTTCAATTTGGGTCCCCATGTCATATCTCCATCTGAAATCCCCCCATCAGCACCATCCCAAAACTCATATTTACCGTTGGATCCACTTCCGAACTCCTTCTGCGATTCAGGAAAAACTGTAAATCCAGCAGAAAACATATTACTGGTTCCAACCGAAAACTCCAGCCTATCGCTTTTTGCACTTTTGGTTGTAATTAAGATCGCGCCATTTTTACCGCGTGATCCATATAAAGATGAAGCGGCTGTTCCTTTCAGTACATTGATATTCTCTATGTTTTGACTGGACATGTCGTAAAAATCAGATTCTACAGGAATACCATCTACGACAATAAGTGGGCTCTTACCACGCAATTGAAAAGATGGTGCCTGAAAAATCCCCGTTGGATTATTAACGATAAGACCAGATACTTGTCCCGTTAGCGCTGTACCAATATTCATTGTTTTAGACTCTTTAAGTACGTCTAATTTAACTTCTTGAGTAGCGTAACCAATTTGCTTCTTTTGTTGCTTGATACCAATTGCCGTGACAACAACCTCATCCAACTTTGAATCATCCTTTTCCAAAACCACCACAAGATCCCCATCTGTAGCAGTTATTGTAGCTGTTTTATATCCTAAAGAAGAAACACGGATTTGGTCGCCAACCTGACCTTTCAGATTGAATTTACCATTAAACTCTGTACGCGTACTCTGTTTGCTGGTTTCATTGATGATCGTGCCGCCGTCAATAGGTTTGCCGTCCTGATCCTTAACAATCCCTTTAATAATAGCTTGATCGGCAATTTCGAGCTTGGTAGTTTCATTCGCAAAGTTTGCCCATACGCTATCGACATGTGCCGCATTCAGCAATGCAATAGCTAAGGTCACCTGAGCTGTTTTCCTAAATTGAGGTAGTTTAATAGGTTTCATTATTTTGAATTTTGCCCAAAAAAATGAAACCTATATTACTAGAAGATGAGTAGTATATTAACAATGCAATCTTAAAGATTGCTTAACTTAACATTAACATCGTTCGCGCTGCAATGTCTTATACATCAACTTGCATATTGAGCTTCCGCGTGCTTCGTCGAACCGCATAGATGACTATAATGAAAATAATCCAATCTATCGCCGCGCTCGCTACGTAAATGCTGTGTACACCAAAATATTTTGGCGCAATAATTAAGATAGGAATATAAAATACAACCTGTCGCAATACACTGATAAAAGTCGCAGGCTTGGCATGATCAATGGAAGGAAACCACACCATCGCCATAAAAATAAATGGAAGAACCAATAAAACACTCATGTAAATTCTGAAATCCATTAGCTGCTGTATTGAAAAAATCGCTTCTGGTATCAGTATCGATATCACAGCAACGGGATGAAGCATCACCAGCAACCAGAACGGAAGCAGAATCAGCAGCCCAGTAATGGCAAATAAACGGTACGAATTGATACTTCTCGTATACTGCCCAGCACCATAGTTCATCCCCGTTACAGGCTGCAAAGCCCGCATAAGCCCCCATAGTGGGGTATTTAATAAAATATAAAGCCGATTGACCGCCGTAAAAAACGTAATATCCATATCATTTCCGTAATTAGCCAATGCGTTGAAGACAACAATATTCTGGATTACAATCATGACCATCATAATAAACCCGGGCATTCCTAATGAAAGCGTTTCTTTTAAAATCGATAAATCCCAAGATAAAGACCAAAACTTTGTTTTGAACGAAGCCTTTCCCCCGGCGTAATACCATACACCTAAAAATGTGTAGATGATCATCGATATATTGGTTGCCCAAGCTGCCCCTGATACACCCCAACCAAAGTGTTCTATAAAAACCGGTTTAAGTAAGACATCAACAAGCAATCCAATTGCAATCATCCAGGCCGCAGTTTTCATAAGACCCTCTGCACGAATAATCATGTTGAGGGCCAAACCATAAATCCAGAAAAAACTACCCAATATGGTTGTTCGAAAGTAATCCACCCCAAGAGCCAATATATCACCTCTACCACCCATCATGTAGACCAATTTGTCGGCAAATGCATAGCAAGGGAGCGTAATTATAAGAGAGAAAATAATAGTCAAAAAATGCACCGTACCAAATGACCTATGTAATTTCTCCTGTTGATCCCCACCTATCCAAATACTAATTGCCGCCCCCATACCTGTTCCGATCAGAGTACCAAAACCTTGTGCAAATTGGGCTAAAGGATAGGTTACACCGACAGCTGCCAACGCTGTATTGTTAATCAGATGACCAACAAAAATACCATCCAGAAAATTGTTCAGACCATACAGGACCATTGCAATCACGGCAGGCCACGACATCTGCCACATCACTCTACTTAACTTACCGTTTAAGATCAGTTGTTTCTGTTTCTCCATAACCTATCGTAAACGTTAGGCCTGGATTTCTTCACTCTCACTACGGCGATCTGTAGCAGATTTATCTTCAGCAACTCCGGCTTTCCAATACGAATAAGCATAAAGCTCCTCTCTTCCCCAACCGAGATCCTTACGCAAATAATTGCGAATCTCCTTAACTGTCGAAAATTCAGCAGCTACATAAGCAAATTTATCCGCTACAGGCAAGGATCTGATCTTCACCAAATCCGCCAAAAGGCTACCTTCCTGTGGCGTATCATTATGTAACCAAATAAAATCAATAGCAGCCTTAGTCTTCAATTGCTGTATATCTTCGCTACCATGTACTTCAATCATACAGATTCCCTTTGCCAAAGGTGGCAAATCTTCTAAGATTGCCCCCAGAACAGGAATTGCAGTTGCATCCCCAACAAGGAGATAGTTAGCTGCAACTTCATATAGAGAGGTCTTACCTGCTTTCATTAGAATCCCAAGCACATCGCCAGGTTTTGCAGCCATAGCCCAAGCTGAAGCTGGCCCCTCATCACCATGGGCAACAAAATCAATCCATACCTCATTTCTATCAAGGTTGATACCGCGATGTGTATAAGTTCGAACTGTTGGCCTAATCGCCTCATCCATCGGCTTCCACTGCCCTCGTTCATAATCAAATTCTGGAAAATAAATGCGATCTACATGCTTTGGCGGAATCAAGATCTTGTTATTGACTCCGACGGTCGTATTAGCGATTTGATCTACACCATCACCAGTCAAATAAACACGAATATAATGTGGCGTCAGGTATTCTTTTCTACTTACAGTCAGGGCGAGCTGTATTACTTTCATTTCAGTTTTTCCCATGATTTTCTAATTACGTACATATTTGATCAAAAGACCATTATTAAGAATCTTTCTAAACAAAGGTAGTTATTCGACTTTTATCAAACCCGATTCATGCGCTATTAAAACTTCCGTAAGAAGGAATAAAAGGTCCGTAAAGTGTAAAAAAAACTATTCCACATTACAAGGTATTTTTTAGCTTACTCGGTGGGATTCCAAATTTACGTTTAAAGGCGTCCGAAAAATGGCGTTGATTTTTGTAACCAACCAAATCAGAAACTTCACCGATTGTTCGATCTTCATCTAAAATCAGTTTCTTGGCATGTTCCATTTTTGCGTCATGCCAAAAACCAAAAACAGTCGTACCAAATAGCTCCTTAAAACCTTTTTTCAATGTGAATTCATTGGTACCCACCAGATGCGCGAGATTGACTAGTGTACTATTGGTATCCATATTTTTTAGTAGAAACTCACGAACGGCATATATCTTATCGATATCGGCTTTTTTTAACGAAACTGCTACAAAATCCTCTTCCTGAAACTGTTCCAATTGAAGAAGCAAGAGCTCCATAATCTTTGCTTCCAGGAAAATTTTCTTAAAAATTCCCTTTCGTTGACAATTGATTATATCGTCGATAATTTCATACATATCGTGGGTAATCCGTCTATGCATATTGGTCAGCAATCCCGATTTACCACGGTCAATAGCATTCCGAAAATCTGCAAAGAATTTATAATCTTCGGGCAGGAATCTTTTAAAAAATTCGGGCGATAAGTTTATTTCACATAACTGAAACTCCTGATTCCCCCACTCCATTTGACCACACATTGAATTTCCGTAAATAATATTATGCTGGTATGTCTCAAAATTTACACCTAAGGGCATCATTTCGCCACTCGCCTGACTATTGCCTTTTAAGGCAAAGTGCATTTCAACTGTTTCAAAATCACTTTCAAAACGAAACCGCATCCGTTTAAATAACTGTGCATGACCGTAACCAATATGAATACCATCGAAGAAAACCTCCTTATAAAAACCTTTTCCAAATGTAGTATCTAAATGTGTTACAGATTCATAAATTCCAGTGTCGACAGAAAAGTAGGTACTTGGGTAAGTCCGCTCCAATAATAAATTGGGTGAATCAATATCATATAATCTTAGTGCCATTTTTAATTCCTTTTAGGATTCAAATAGTCTTACGCACATTAGGCAATATACCTTAACAGAAATATTCCCTTCGACGGACATTTTACTCCTTTATGCAGACCCCATAACAATAGAATGCCTGCTATCTTTGACTAAAGTATAAAATTATTTAGAATCATTCTTAATTATTTGAAAAATAATTAAGAATGGATACAAATAGAAATCAGGATATGGCAGACAACTTTCCACTCATCCAGGATAGCATTTATAATAACATCAAGATTGCCAATCCAAATGCAACGAAACATGACATTATTTTAGCCGCAGAAAAAGCGAAAGTCTTAGATTTCGCCTGGGAATTTCCAAAGGGGCTCGACACATGGATTGATGATAGCAGATATCCTTTATCCAGCATACAACAACAACAAATTCAACTGGCCCGTAAATTTTTAAGGGCATTGTCGTAATGACAATGCCCTCCTTATGCTATGCCGGGTAGCGTACTGGGGGAGCATAACTATTTAATCACCTCAGTTTACAATAACCAGCCCTTTACGAGATCGTTATGTTTCTTGACCCATTCTTTTGCCGTAAATGCTTTGTCCTGGCTTCCCTGCATTTTTGACAACAAATCAGCCATTGTTGATTCATCGAAGTAGACTTTGGAGAAAAATCGGGCTAGCTCAGGCTGCTCAATGTTAAAGTTTCCCCGTGCAAAAATTTTAATTTGCTCGGCATCACCCAATGTCTTTTTGGGGTCATCCAAAAACTTCAATTTCATTTTAGCAAACATCCAATGCGGCTGCCAGCCAGCTACCACAATCCAACGTTTTGCTTTGATTGCATTTTGCAATTCCGTGATCATAGCTACGGTAGATGAGTTCACATGCTTATAATCGAGGCTATAATCTTTGATCACCTGATCCACGGCACGTGTTATTCCAGCCCCTTTTTCTATTCCAATGATCCGTTTATCAAACTCTTTTTCATGTTTTTTCAACTCTTCAATTCCATCAATTGTTACGTAATCCGGTACAACAAGTCCATTTCGCGCATGGTTATAACTCGTTCCAAGCTCTTCAATATTGGGGAATTTAGCCACTTTACTTCCATGGGTCAATGGCAGCCAGACATCCATATATAGATCTGTATCGCCATTGTTCATGGAGGCTAAGATCATATCTGGCGTAGCCCGCTGGACAACAACATGATATCCCTTTTCTTCCATAATAACTTTTGCGACCTCTGTCATTGCGACCCCTTCGGCCCAGCCATCGACCATACCGATATGAATAATATTTTTATTCCGACCTGTGCTGCATGACGCAAGCAACAACACCATCAGACACAATACCATACTTTTTATTTTCCTCATACTATGCTTTCTTTTTTACAAAGCCCTGCGTGATTCGATCCAAAATAATAGCGAGAATCACAACGGACAAACCACTTTCAAAACCAAGACCAATATCCAAGTTATTAATACCCTCAAGCACTTTTTCTCCCAAGCCACCAGCAGCAATCATTCCGGCAATAACAACCATAGATAAAGACAGTAATATGGTCTGATTGATCCCTGCTAAGATTGTTTTTGTAGCCAAGGGCAGTTCTACTTTAAATAAGATCTGACTATTGGTCGCGCCAAATGAACGTGCAGCTTCAACGATATCTTTTGGAACCGCATCAATCCCTAAAGTCGTCAAACGGACGGCAGGTGGCATAGCGAAAATAATGGTAGCAAAAGCTCCCGGGACTTTACCGATACTAAAAAATAACACCGCTGGAATCAAGTAAACAAAGGCAGGCATCGTCTGCATTAAATCAAGTAAGGGCCGAATGATTTTCGCTGCTAGTTTATTCTTCGCGGCCCACACCCCCAAAGGAACTGATATAACCAATGCTGTTAGTGTAGCGACCAACACCAGGGCCAAAGTCTCCATCGTTGCAATCCAAAATCCCATCAGATAGATCAATGTTAATCCCACCAACGTTGTCAATGCAACCCCTTTCCCAGATTTCCACCAGGCTAAACCTGTAAATAATGTGATGATAATAAAAAAAGGTATCGTTGTTAGCACCCATTCCAGTCCAATAATGGATGCATTCCCCGTATTTTTTATCAAGTTAAAAAATGGTTCTAAATGATCTGTCAGCCAATTTACAGCTACAGCGATGTATTGTCCTATATCGATTACTTTATTCATTTCTACTGATTATTTGCTTTCTCTTTTAATTCAATAATTTCTTCTTCATTATACTTTGTCGCTTCGATAATCAACGATGTCTGTGTTACGATCCCCAACAAACGATTATGTTCATTCACCACAGCGATTGGCGACCGGATCTCCGATATCAGGGGCAACATTTCTTCAACGGTCACCTCTTTTGATACTGTTGGAACGGTAGTATGTATAATGGATTCTACGGTAGGTTCCCTACGCTTTGCAGATTGAATGACTTCATTCATGTGAACAAAACCAAGAAAAGTCTCATGAGCATCAACTACAGGGAGAATTTCAATTCCTGTCGACCGCATTTTCCGTAGAGCCCCCTCAGGGCCATCTTTTTTGAAACGTACAACAGTAGGTTTCTCAAACATCAGGGAACCTGCCGAAATGATAGACTTGCGATCCACTTTTTCAACGAAGGCTTTAACATAGTCACTTGCTGGATTTGTCAAGATATCTTCCGCGGTACCGATCTGTTCGATGACACCATCCTTCATAATAGCAATACGATCGCCCAATTTGATTGCTTCATCGAGATCATGGGTAATAAAAACGATCGTCTTTTGTAAATTATCCTGCAACTCCAATAGCTGATCTTGCATTTCGGTTTTAATCAGGGGATCTAGTGCTGAAAATGCCTCATCCATCAGCAATACTTCGGGATCATTGGCAAGTGCCCGAGCCAGTCCAACCCGCTGTTGCATACCACCAGATAACTGAGACGGTAACTGTTGCTCAAATCCACTCAGTCCTACTACATCCAGCGCTTTCTGAGCTTTAGATTCCCGTTTTTCCCGTTCTTCCCCTCTTAGTTCTAAACCAAAAGCGGCATTGCTTAATACGGTATGATGTGGCAACAGACCAAACTTTTGAAAGACCATACTCATTTCTGTCCTACGGACTTCAAGAAGATCTTTATTATTTTTCCCTGTAATATCCTCTCCATTGACAAATACCTTTCCCGATGTAGGTTCGTTCAATCGATTAAGACAACGGAGCAGCGTAGATTTCCCACTCCCTGATAGTCCCATTATAACAAAGAATTCACCCTCGAAGATTTCAAAATTAGCTTTGTTGATTCCGATCGTGCAATCTGTCTTTGCCAAGATTTCTTTTTTGGAGAAACCCTCATTTAGTAATTTCAAAGCTTGCTTCTTCTGTTTTCCGAAAACAAGTACCAAGTCTTCAACTTTTACTTTTACCTTACTAGTTTTATCCATTTTTTAATTTTTTTAAACATAAATAAACCATAAGGGCATGAGTGATCCACTAAGGCCATACGCCTACGCTATTTTCTTACAAATAAAAATATCCCTACAGTTGAGTTCGTTTGATCGAAATCTTACTCTTACAGTTCAATCAACTTATTAACTAACATACTTTACTCTCGGTTCGGTAAGAGCAATGATGAAAAAGAAACTAATCTTTTAAAGACGAAATGCTCCATTCAAAAAGCATCTCCAAAATATACTTCAACAAGTATAACGAACAACCTAGGCTGTGCCAAAGGCACAAAGCCATAGCGGAATAAACTCACGCCATTCTGTCTTTTGACAGTACAAAGGTACGAAAAATAAATTAAACGTCTTTTCCCCACCATATACAACTAAAATACAGATAGTTAAAAAAAACGTCGTTATGTTAAAAAAATACGATCAGCAGGCGAAGGGCTCGACCACTGATCGTATTTTCTAAGGGGTATTATTCTCCCCAGTTTGGATTTTGGATGAGGTTAGGATTTAACTGTCGTTCTTGAACAGGTATTGGATATAAATAGTCTTTCTTTTCATCGAAAACTTTTTTGATATGTGCGTTAATAATCACATTTCCTTTATTTCCATTTTCCAATAAGATTTCCGACCCTAATTTCAATAACTGAATGCCTGAAGCACTAGGCTTGTCACCTTCATAAATCCAAACGTCATCTTTACCATCATTATCTAGATCAAACTTACCTGTACCTGGAAAATACATCCCTTTAAATTGCCTTGTGACCAACTGCCCGCTTTTCCATCTTAAGATATCATCCCAACGGAAAGACTCCATAACCAATTCCACACGTCGTTCTCTTCTTATTTCCAATAGTACCCCCTTCATATCACCAACTACATTCGGATAATCTTTAGCTAAAAATGCATCTGGGTTTGATTTAGCCGCTTGCAGATTTAGATTTGGCATACCTACACGATCGCGTAACAACTTAATTGATTTGTCCAAATCAGCCTGGCTCAATGTACCTAACTCTGCTTTCGCTTCAGCATAATTCAATAAAACCTCGGCATACCTAAAAATAGGCATATCATTTTCAGAACGATTGTAATTATCATACTTTACATCACCTACAAATTTGATCAATTGATATCCCGTTACCGAATTCCCAAAGTTCGGTGCAACAACAGCAGCACCTCCTATACGCTTATAGCCTGGTGTACGTATCGTCTGGCTTAGGCGTGGATCACGATTTAGAACCTCTTCTTTAAACATCATTGTTTGGTAATTCGATTTATCGGTAAACCTCGTTCCATCTTTCATCAGATAAGAATCCACCAAATTTTTATCCAATCCAGGTTTCCCATAGGAAGCCGTGATCGTATAATAATTTACATTGTGCCAAATTTGCAAAGCATCCGAGAATTTCCGCGCTAAAATAACCTCTTGCGGCAAACTATTAACACTATAAAACAACGCACCATAAGAGTCTGTTCCCGCGGCATTGTATACACTGTATTGCGCTCCCTCCATAAGCTTACTGGCTGCATCGGCTGCCTTCTCTAACAAACCGTTTGCATCAGTTAGATTAAATTCTGTGTGATATTTACGAAATGTTCCTTCAAAAAGTGCGACTCGGGATTTTAAGGCCAATGCAGTCCATTTAGTCACTTTTTCATCACTTTTGGTAGCTGATAGATTAGCAATCGCATAGTCCAGATCAGCGAGAATATTTGATACAACCAAAGTTCTAGGATCCCTTGCCTTCTTAAGTTGTTCTTCGTCATTTTGGTCAATGACCTTGTCATACCAAGGCACATCTCCAAAACGTTTCAGTTTATCGAAATAAAAATATGCCCTAAAAAAACGCGCTTCGGCAGCATAAGGCGCAGCAGTTGTTTCTGAAACTGTATTAAAGCAATTTGCCAAAAAGTAATTGATATTACGAAGATTTGCCCAAGTCCATCCACCGCCACTTATCGGAACCTGTCTTTTTCCGGTCAATTCATCATCCAATGTTGTCTTAACGATATTATCGACCGATTCGTTATAAATACCTTCGGCCGAAGGCAGTGCGGCATCGTAAAATGACTTTGTAAATAGTGCCAAATCCTTTTCAGTTTTAAAGGAAGCCTCAGGAGTAACCGACGACTCAGGCAAACGCTCCAAATAATCTTTGCTACAAGCCATCATGCCGCAGCTCAACAATGCATATATATATACTATCTTTTTCATACTATTAAAATGTTAAATCTAGACCAAATGAAAATGTTTTAGAGATTGGATATGATCTTCCGTTGACCTCTTGAGCCGACTGTTCGGGATCGATATATTTGGAACGGAGCTTAGTCGCCGTCCAAATATTTTCACCTGACACATAAACCCGTGCATTGGCCAATTTCACGCGCTTCAGCCAGGCCTGAGGAACCGTATATCCTACG
>NZ_DKSP01000150.1:49457-61835 GCF_002472745.1 Sphingobacterium sp. UBA7253
GGTTAGATTTTTTAGTCTTATATAAGCTAAATCCTGTAAGTAACGATCCGATTTGACGTTCAAAGATCCACGATCATTTAAGGCAATATAACCTCGTAGCAGTGGATAATAGGCATTTGCATTTTCAGGCGTCCAAATATCTTGTTCAAAATCCTTCGGTACAAAAGAATAATAGGGTCTTGAGTATGGCCCCCAAAACTTATCTGCATTTGCTCCAGGCCACCAATGTTGTCGACCTATCCCCTGAAAGAAAGCCGAGATATCGAATCCTTGCCAATTTGCCCCCAAATTAAAACCAAATGTATAACGGGGTCTGTTATTCCCGATGATAACTTGATCCCCAGGGTTCATCAATGTATTGTCTCCAGCATCAACCTTTCCATCCGGAACTCCATCCTTTCCACCAATGTCAACAAATTTCAAATCTCCAGGATGAAGCTTAGACCAGTCTCCCGGTGCAGCCAACCGTTGTTTGTCCACATAATCCTGATTAACTTTCCAATTGTCAATTTCCGCCTGAGACTGAAAAAATCCATCGGTCCTATAACCCCAAATTTCGCCCAAAGTCTGGCCAACGTAATAGTTACTCAGCAACATTTCCTTATTGTCAAAACGCGTAATCTTCGCTTTGGAATCCGATAGTCCCAATCCAACATTATAGCCAAAAGGTTTTCCATCCAGCTCCAGTTGATCCCGCCAGGCCACAGAAAGCTCCCAGCCCTTATTCTGTAAGTCGCCTGCATTGGTCCGAGGTGAACCGGAACCAAAAACCGCTGGCAATGTCTTACCTGGGATCAACATATCCAACGTATTTCGAATAAAATAGTCAGCAGAAACACTCAAACGATTTCTAAAAAATTCAAGATCTGTTCCAAAATTTAACGTATTCGTCCTCTCCCAGGTTAAATCAGCTGAAATTGGTGTCGGAGCACTCAGGTATTGTGTTTTTGTACCATTGGTTATGTAATTGGACAACCCTGCATTCAACAATTGGATATAACCATACTCAGCAGCCTCTTGCGCATTACCCAATGCCCCATAAGAAACTCTAAATTTAGCTTCATTCAAAACAGGTTTCAGATTTGCCATAAAAGACTCCTCAGAGATCCGCCATCCACCCGAAAAAGACGGGAAAAATCCATACCGCTGATTGGACGGAAATTTAGAAGTTCCATCATAGCGACCATTAACTTCCAAAAGATATTTCCCTTTATAGTTGTAATTCAGCCTTCCAAAGTATCCTCGTAGTGCCCATGTATTTGCATTTCCGAGTAGTTGCATCTGACCAGTCCCAAGAGCAAAGTCATTCAGATCCTCTGACAATAGGTTATTATGTGTTCCACCAATTCGTTTGTATCCGGTAGTCTCCTGGTTAAAACCCACCGTAGCCGCCAACTGATGGTCCCCTAACTGCTTGTTATAATTTGCAAAAAGGTTGAGTGAGTGTTTAGGTCGATTGATAATCGTTTCGGTAAACGTATCATTCCCTAGGTAATTGATCACTCCCGGGAAAACAGACCAAGGCGCTACAGTTCTCCTATTCCAATTGTGTATAGGGTTATAGGTAAAGGTGTAATTCCCCGTTAAGGTCAAGTTTGGCGCCAATTGAAATACCGTCTCAAACATATTGATAAACTCATATTTATCCTCGCCTCCTTTTGACTTTCCATGCAACAAATCTGCGTAAATACCATCACCAATATTATAATTGTTCAACTCGGTCCTATATGTTGCTGTACCATCTGGATTCATTGGCACATAAGATGGTAAAGCATGTACCGTTGTCGAAATAAAATTATTGTTATTATCTGGACTTGTCGCCCATCCCGGATAGGTATAATTCTGATAATTGAGCTGGGTATTTGCACTTACTTTCAACCAAGGGGTCACCTGCGCATTTATGCGCGATCGAACATTATATGCATCGAATTTATCTTGGTTAATTTTCATTAGCCCACCTTTTTCATAAAGACGCCCCGACACATAATAATCAATTTTTTCACTACCACCAGAGAAATTCAACGAATGTTCCATCGATGCCTGTGTTTTTCGATACATCTCATTCCACCAATCTGTATTGCCATAATATACATATTGATCTTTTCCATTTCTATTCTGAATCACTACGGAAGGCAGGCTCGGATCTGTTTTTCGTTTCAATAGTTCAGCATAGTCATCTTCTGTATATCCCGTATAACTATTACCAGTGGCACGAATAAAAGCTTCATCATTTAGTTTCGCGGCATCATATCCGCTCGTCATAAAATCTGTCCGCACAGTCAGTCCAGACCAACCAAAATTATTACTATAATTAATGTTCATTTTTCCGGCCTTTCCTTTTTTGGTTGTTACTAGCATAACACCGAATGCCCCTCGAGCTCCATAAATCGCTGCAGCAGAAGCATCTTTTAAAACGGATATCGATTCAATATCACGCGGATTGATAGTATTGATATTACCTGGGACACCATCAATGAGAATAAGAGGTTGTGCATTAGCTGAGTTTATCGAAGCAAAGCCCCGGATATTAACATTCCCTTCCCCTCCTGGCCTACCATTGGTAAATGTAATATTCAAATTTGGTATTGCTCCCTGCAAAGCCTGAGTAGCATTGGCAACTGGACGGTTTTCAAGTATCTTCGCATCAATCTGTGTAACAGCACCCGTTAAGTTTACCTTTTTTTGCTTACCATACCCGACAACAATTACTTCATCAAGCGATTGATCTGTAGAAACCAGCTGAATCGTTAAAGTTGTTGCCTCTACTTTTACTTGCTGTGTTTCAAAACCGATCATCGACAAGCGCAGTGTATGCCCGATTTTCCCTTCAATGACAAAATCGCCATGCTGGTCAGTCTGTGTAGTTTTACCAGTAGTTAAATTAAAAATTGATGCACCTAAGATAGGTTCACCGGTTGCTGTTTTTACAATGCCTCGGATAGGCCCCTGAAATTTGGCAGAAATTTCAACATCTGGAATAGATGTCAGAAAGACAGGTTTGCTCTTGGCCCACGCGCCGAAAGACATCCCAATCATTACAGGAAGTAATACGTGTTTCGTTTTCATGAATTTGGTTTTGTTTTTCTTCGGTTACAAAGAAAGGTTATTTAATATTTGTAAATTATTAATAAAGCATTACTAAACAATTAAACGACAATTGGTTAAATCAGTATTAAGATAATATAATTTTAACACGAAACAGAATGTCTTTTTTAATTTTTTAGCAAAACAAAGCGCCAATTAATTTCATTAAACTAATTAAATAGCTTAAAACCAAACAATTACACAAAAACAGACAAATAATATTTTAAAAAATACAATACGAAATAAAATGTAACATATTTGAAACAAAACAACATAAAAACAAAACAAGACACACCTATATTTAATCCATAAAACACACGAACAATTAGGCTAATTATTTCCTTAGTTTTAATTTAAAACTTCGTCATAAAAGTCATTTATACAAAAAATTCGTTTTCCATCGGTTTCAGCTAGGACCAAAACATACAATTAAAGGTTAAAATTCAGACTGCCGGAATACCGAAAATATCTGTATTTGTTAAGAGCTAGAACAAGAAAAGTATAGTCGGTATCCCTAGCTATCCACCCAATAGATTCCATAAATATCAGGCCTTTAACTCTAATAGAAAATTCTTGCTTCTATTTCTACAACTACGGTATTTCGAAACAAAGGTTCTTAAATCCAACTTTGGTGTTGATCAATTGACTGAAATACTCAAGAAATTATAAGGAATCGCCAGCCGGCAGCCGGTCTCGCAGCCCATATTGTACACATAATCCCTTTACCTTTTCCGCAAATGCCTGTCGATAATAGTTGGGAAGCTTACCGTCCGGACCAAACAATCGTTGGTATTTTTCCACGAACTGTGGATAGTGTTTTTCAACCGCGCGCATAACCAAAGTCCGATTATCACCAGGGTCAGAACCATATAACGCCAAGGTTGCTGGAAAAATATAATTTGCATCAACGGATCGAAAAGTCGAAAACATCTGATCAAGATGAGCTCCTGTATCTGAAATAAATGGTAACAAAGGCATTAAACTTACGCCACTACACAATCCCATCATTCGCGCCTGACTCAATGTACTCAAACGAAGCTCAGGCGATGGTGCAACCGGTTCAAATATTCTGGCAATTTCGGTATCGATTGTCGAAAATGAAAAGGTAATAAAAGCACGATGTGTTAATTTACCTTGCAGATCAAATGGAAGTATTGCTTCAGCATCAATCTGCTTCACCAAATCAAAATCTCTACTGACGAGATCCGATTTGGTGATAATATGCACTGGGAAACGATAATGTAATATAATTTCCAACAATTGCCGCGTCAGTAACTCCGTCTGTTCAAATTGCAGATAAGGATCCGTTGCAGACGACAGTACAATTATTCCATATTGTTTTTTACGGGCACGGAGCGCTAAAGCACGATCCAACAAATCAATCGCGTTCTGTTTGACACTTAGCTTTTCAGCCATATTTACCCCATATTTACTACCCCTGATATAACAATATAGACAGTTAAAAGAGCATCCGCTATAGGGATTTACAGTATAGTCATCAAGAAACCAAGGATCTCTCTGTTTTGTTTTGTTAAGAATGGATTTAGCAATTACACGCTGCATACGGAACTTTACGTTTAATGAAAATCTATCTTATAAAACAGATTTTAACATACTAAGTTAATTCAAAATTACGACTAAGAGACAAAAAATAATTCCATAAAATTATTCGTTTAAATAAATTTCACAAAACTCCTTTCGGCTACATATTCCCTCAATTTGGCGATTTTTATTAGACGCTCTTTATGGAAGTTTGTATTACAAATACAAAGAAATATGACACAAAATACGCAAAGTAAAATATGGTTTATCACGGGCAGTTCGCGCGGATTCGGGAAAATCTGGACAGAGGCAGCGCTCCAGCGAGGCGACAAAGTAATTGCTACCGCACGACGACTCTCTTCCATCGCCTATCTCAATGAGAAATATGGAGACAACGTATTGACACTGGAATTGGACGTTACCGATACAAAAAAAGTAAAAACTGTTGTACAACAGGCATATGATCACTTTGGCCAGTTAGACATTGTCCTTAACAATGCAGGTTACTCTCTGGTTGGAACTATTGAGGAAGCTAGCATGAACGATATTCGAAAACAATACGAAACAAATATCCTTGGACCGGTCGCTGTCATTCAAGCTGTTTTACCATTATTACGTCAGCAAGGATATGGCCACATCTTAGGTACATCAAGTAGCCTAGGCCACGTTACACTGCCTGTAATCGGATACTATTGTTCCTCAAAATGGGCATTTGAAGCAATACACGAAAGCTTAGCACTTGAGGTCAAAGCGTTTGGCATCAGAGTAACCATCATAGAACCCGGAGCCTATGCCACCGAATTTGGAAGTCAGGAATCTCTACAATTTGCTGAAACATTAGATCCCTACCAGGATTTTAAAGCCCAATTTTTTACTGATTTAGGAAAAATGGAGAAAGGTGATCCGAATGCGACCCCAGCTGCAATCTTCAGTATTGTTGACACAGAAAATCCTCCCTTGCGGTTTAATCTAGGAAATGGGAACCTATCTTGGGTAAGTAGTGTGTATGCCGAAAGGATTGCCACATGGAAAGAATGGGATACTGTTTCAGCCCAAGCTCAAGGCGCTTCCAAGTAATCCCTATGTCAATAATTCATTCTCGTTTACATTATCGACTATTGTAAACGAGAATTATGTAAATTCAAAAATGAAAAAAGAACAAAAAGCTCTTCCAAAGATGGAATCCCTATCGGATATTCACCGTGCTTTTGGCCTTCCAACACCGGTCCACCCCTTGGTTAGCATGGTGAATGGCAGCACTCATCAGATTATGCTCAACAATATTCCTCAACCGCATGTATTGAATTTCTACAAAATATCCTACAAACCGAGCATTAAAGGAAAACTCATCTATGGACAAGGTTACTATGACTTTGACGAAGGTGGACTTCTGTTTGCCGCTCCAAATCAAATTATAGGAAACCATGGCGCAAATGAAGGCGAAGTATGCTCACAATATACCCTTTTGATACATCCCGATTTCTTTTGGGGATATCCGCTAGCAAAAAAAATAAAACAGTACGGTTTTTTTTCTTATACCACAAATGAAGCCCTACATTTATCCGAAAAAGAAAAAGACCGAATTATTTCCATCTTCCGACACATCGATGAAGAATTAACTAGCCGAATCGATGACTTTAGTCAAGATGTGATTATTTCCCACATTGAATTACTTTTAAATTATGCCAACCGATTTTATAAAAGACAGTTTATCACACGAAAAGCGATTAATACAAACTTAATAGCCAAACTTGAGGAAATATTGGAAGCATATTTCGCTAACAATATTTCTACCAAACAAGGCATCCCAACGGTACAGTATCTTGCTGATCGCCTACACATTTCAGCTAGCTATTTAAGCGATATGCTCCGTTTGCAGACTGGTGAAAATACCCAGCATTTCATCCATGATAAAATAATTGACAAAGCAAAAGAAAAATTATCCATCACAAACCTATCCGTAAGCGAAGTTGCTTACGACTTGGGCTTTGGCCATCCCCAATCTTTTAACAAGTTATTCAAAGCGAAGACAAATATGTCGCCTTTGGCCTTCCGAAAATCTTTTCCCCAACCAAATAAGTAGGTAAATACGAGAAAAATAAGTGATATAGCACAAATAATTGCAAATATTTCATTTTCAATACCTAATAAAGGCATTTATTCATTACCTTTATACTATTGAAACAAAACTCAACCCCAGCCATGTTTATCGGCGCAGTCAAATGGTTCGACAATAACAAAGGATTTGGTACTCTTGCGTTACCTTCCGGAGAAGAACTCTTTGTGCATATACGCAGGTTTAAAGTTCCTCCAGAACATATTATTCAACCTGGAGAAGTTATTGTTGGCGATAAGAAACCCGACCCTAAAAGGAGCGGTTATCTCGCCCAGAACTGCAGGATTCTCAAAAGGCCCGAAGATTGGAAATTCGTCATCTCGCTCCTCGACAAAGAACACACCGTACTCCTCCCCGACAGCCACGGTCGAGAACAAAAGCATAACTTAACCTCATTAACAGCAAGACAACTTTTAAGAACCCAGCCCAGAGAACATATTGTGGCCATGCTGACCGCTAATTTTGATGTTCATTTTGATAGCTCAATTTTCATTTCCTATGCCGAATTGATCGACAAAAGCATTACTGGTGTTTTTGAGAAAGAAACCGCTTACGATATACTTTCCAAGGTGTTCGAATACTTTGGGAAACATGTCTCACATCAAATTCTATTTCGCGTATGGAAGGAAAGCATGTTTAGGTATATTGGCTATCCGGCGGAAGGCGACTACGAAATTCCTGAGCTTGTATTTAATCTGAATGCCACCGAAATCAATTGTGAGGATCTGGCGAGAATAAACACTTACAGCTTTGGCAAATCTTTTTGCACTGATTTTGTAAATGCTTTATTTGAAGACATAGAAACAATGGACAAAAAGGATATTGAACCATTGTTACCTTATATTGAGTTTTTGGAGAATGAGGATTCTATTGAAAAAATACAGACGCTGCTGCAAGAATAGCTGAAACTATTTAATGCTGTAAAATTAGCATGCAATCCGCCCCAATATAATAAGCGAGATCAGACAAAGAATCTGAACTATTGATTATCCTTCGTATGATAATAATTGAATATCTACGAAGGATAAGTTCTTCACCTAAAGTCCTCTTTATGCGCTATGCAGGTGGTTAAGAATGATTGATCCCCATTCCACCGTCCAAAACAAAATCAGCACCAGTGATGTAAGATGCATGATCACCACTCAAATAAACAACCATTTTAGCGACGTCTTCGGCTGTACCTATCTTTTTGAGTGGAGATTCTGCTGCCAACTTATTCCAAATATTTTCGACAGTCTGCTTGTCATAATTCTTGTTAAGCACATCTGTCCTAGTCGGACCCGGACTCACCGTGTTTACACGAATTTTACGGTTTGCAAGCTCCATTGCCGCTGTTTTGGCGAAGGAATTAACGGCCGCTTTACTCGCTTGGTAAATCGAACTCGCTGGCATATTTAAGGTAGCTACATTAGAAGAAAGAATAACGACAGACGCACCATCGCGAAGTAGAGGGATAAATCTGCTCAATGTAAAATATGAACCTTTTAAATTGATATCCATTACTGCATCAAAATTCGCTTCTGATGCTTCATCAATAAAACCTCCTTCACCTGTAATACCGGCGTTTATAAATAGGACATCAATATATCCAAACCGATCTTTTATTTCCTGAGCAAGTTTTTCAATATCTTGCAGTATAGCCTGATCCGCCACGTAAGCTGTTGCTCCTATCCGCTCAGCAGCTTGATCAATAGCTTGCTTTCTTCTTCCTGTAATAATAACTTGTGCTCCATTTTTACTAAACTCCTTTGCTGTTGCGAAACCAATTCCACTATTCCCTCCCGTAACTAAGACGACTTTGTTTTCTAAATTTTCCATTGTTCTATTTTTTTGACAAATATATTGGGTATTTGATATACATTTGATACCAGTATAATAGAGTATACCAAAATTACCATGGAAAGAAATCAAGTAGAAGAACTAAGAGCATTACAAGACACCCTGTATTTTATAGGCGGAAAATGGCGTATTCCTATTATCAATTCACTATGCAACGGTAATAAACGGTTTCGAGAAATTGAACGAAGTATCACTGGTATCACTACACGTATGCTGTCCAAAGAATTGAAAGATATGGAACTCAACAAGCTTGTTAACAGAAAAGTCAATCCGGACAGCCCTGTGCTAATTGAATACCTACCGACTGCCTATTGCCGGACATTTGGTAATATCATCCAAGAAATGATTAACTGGGGCCGAGAGCACAGAAAGGTGATTATTGAAGAATCTGTAGAATAGACTTTTGAGCTCTATTCTACAGATTTAAATCGAAGTGCAGTAAGACTGAGTTTATCACCATCGCCCTCCACTAAAGAAACAGTAATTTTGTAACGTCCCGGAGCCTTAAATTTCATCCATCCCCAAGGGTACCAATTATACACAGAAGAGGCCGCTTGCTGATTCTGCACGATCTCCCCAGCCGAGTTTTCGATTTTCCACACCACTCTCCCCTGCCCCGTATAATTGAGATCAATTTGATAATAGCCTGGCTTAACAATGTCTATAGCATACGTTAGTTTACTTTCATCAGTCTATTGCCCTACTTGAACCACATGCTTCCATTCACCGAATTTTTCCATCCAGGATTTTCCAGTTTTATTACATCCTTCAACTTCAGCAAAATCAACAGGCACAATTGTCTCCATGGCCGGATCAACTCCCAACATTTTATCAATAACGGGCATTTCCCGCATAACGACCTCAATGACAGAAACCAATGGATCGGGGGCTACACCTGGCGTATTGATTTTTAACCATTTTCCATCGAACGTGTAATTCAAGGACTTTTTGCCGTTGGAAGTTAAAAGGCTAATCGACTTTATCCCTTTTGTTAGGCCCGGAACAAACAACTTTCCATTGGTCGGCCAATGATAGACCAACAATGAAATTTTACGTCCCTGCACAGTAGCATCTCCCCAGGGTAAGGCATGCCCCCTAGGTGACGCCTGTGCACCATAAACGGTCTCTGGATATTTTCGGATCCAGGCACCCGCACCGCGCAACGCTAAGCTCGCGGGCTCTGGAATAGTCCCGTCGGGCTTGGGGCCGACATTTAACATATAAGTCCCACCTCGACCAACCGTCGACAATGTACGCAATAGGATCTCGCGAGCACTCTTCCAATTATTGTCGTACCAAGCATAACCCCAAGAATCGTTGGTTACATCCACTGCTTCCCAAAGCCCTGGAACATTCTGCCGCGGTACTTCCATATCTCCTAAAGTAGAATAATCCCCGAGCCCATGCCCAACTCGCCCTGACACAAATGCTCCGGGTTGATTTTTATGAACCAATTCAACAAGCTTTTGTGCATATTTCTTGTCCATTCCCCCAGGAGTATCGAACCAGACCAATTCTATCGGTCCATATTGTGTCGTAATCTGATCCACCTCAGGATAACATTTTTCCCAAAAATAATCATCAAATGTTTTCGGCTGACCAGCTGCATTCACCTTGGGGCCTCCATTTCCGCCAGGATAAGTCCAATCCTGATTTTGCGAATAATAGAACCCAAAACCAATTCCCCCCTCTTTACAGGCTTTTGCGAGCTCAATCATTGGATCACGCTTAAAGTCAGTCGCCTCAACAATATTAAAAGAATTCACCTTAGAATGAAACATTGAAAATCCATCGTGATGTTTACTTGTGATCACGATGTAACGCATTCCGGCATCTTTTGCAAGCTGCACAATAGCTTTAGCATCAAAATGATCTGGATGGAAAGAACCCGCAGCAGCCATATAGTCCGCAACAGGGATATTGGCCATGCTCTTGTTCATGAGCCACTCCCCTATGCCATAAAACGTTTTTCCCTTCCAGGTATTTGCCAGCTGCGAATAGATTCCCCAATGGATAAACATCGCATATTTGCCTTCACGGAACAGTTTCCCTCTATTTTGGGCGATCGCTTTATTTCCCCCTTCACCATCCCACATGTGTTCCATCTGTTGCGCTGAAACCTGGTTCACAACCAACCCCGCCAGTACTAGACAAAACAATATCTTTTTAATACCTATTTTTAACATCTTAGACTTTGGGCAGGTTATAACCATTATGATAAACTTTCGCCAGGTACTGGTCGGCATCCTTATCATTGAAACTGCGCTTTTGTTTGTCCCAGAACAATTTCTTTTTGGCCCGATAAGCAATATTTCCCATTTGTGAGAATATCGCAATATGTGCCCCGGCTTCTATCGGAGCATGTAAACCCTCCACGGATTTCTTTCTAACTGCTTCAACAAAATTAACCATATGCTTGTCCAACCCATTATCTTGTGAACGTTGAAAAGAGACAGCATCCATTCGCCCTTTCTCCGGGATAACCTCCCAACCCTCACGATTGACCACCAAGGTACCATTATTGCCAATGAAAGCAACTCCGTGAGTCTTCTGGTAAGGACCCAAATCTATACCTGTTGCCTGCTCCCATTGAACATTAAATCCATCAAACTCGTATACCGTTGTTAAACTATCGGGTGTTTCAGCGGCATCGTCAGGATAAGCAAATTTACCTCCAGCAGCCATAACAGAAACAGGATCTGATACTTTCATTCCAATTAGCGCATAATCCAACATATGTACCCCCCAATCGGTCATCAAGCCACCCGCATAATCCCAATACCATCTAAAATTGAAGTGAAAACGATTGGGATTAAATGCACGTTTTGGTGCTGGCCCCAACCATTTATCATAATGTACTCCCGCAGGAACAGGAGCGTCTGCCTGAACCGGGATGCTCTTCATCCAACCTTGGTAAGCCCAAGCCTTAACAAGACGTATTTTCCCCAATTTTCCGCTATGAACAAAATCCATCGCATCTCTGAAATGTTGTTGGCTTCGTTGCCACTGCCCAACCTGTACAACGCGCTTATGCTTTTTAGCAGCTGCAACCATAATTTCACATTCCCGAATGGAGTTTCCAATCGGTTTTTCGACATACACATCTTTTCCGGCCGCAACAGCATCAACCATTTGCATACAATGCCAATGATCGGGGGTAGCGACAATAACAACATCAACGTCATTTGCTTTTAGGAGGTCTTTATAATCGATGTAAGTCTTCACATTGATATTGCGTTTCTTTAGTTCCTCAGCTCGATTCCCCAAAACATTTTCATCGACATCACATAATGCCGTACACTGCACTCCTGATACCTTCAAGATGGCGTTCAGATTGGACCAACCCATTCCGTTTGTACCGATCAGCCCTACACGAACCGTATCAGCTTGAAAACCGAATACTTTCGTCTGTGCAAAAAGTGCTGATGCAGCCAATAGGCTCGTATTTCGGATAAATTCTTTTCTCTTCATTGTTTAGTTTGGTTTATATTGATATTGTGTATTCATTACTAGGAAGACGATTATCTTGGGATCCCCCCTAGTGAGATTACTAATATAACATTTAGTCTTTAGGATGAAGAATATTAATCCAAACAAAATGGCTGAAATAAAGGACTTTGAATACCGTAGATAATTTCTATATTTGTTAAAAACAAGCATAAAACCATGGACCGAAGAACTTGTCTTTCTCCTCCAGCAAAATAATATAGCGCAATGTCAAACGAATAATGGCTTCCGATCAGGAGCAAATTCGGATGATATAAGGATTAACTATTTATTTAGCTTTTAAATTTCCC
>NZ_DKSP01000150.1:61893-77235 GCF_002472745.1 Sphingobacterium sp. UBA7253
TTTAAATTTCCCTTTATGGGAAAGACATTTCTCTTATGAAAAAATCATATTTAGTACTTCATACCGCAGTACTGCTCGCAGGCTTCACCGGTGTTTTCGGCAAGCTCATTACGCTCAATCAAATACCACTCGTCTGGTTTCGGGTCTTACTTTCAACAATCATCTTATTCATCGTTCTCAAATTATTCAAAATTGAGCGTTTAAAATCCACTAAAGATGCGTTTAAAATTGCGAAAGTCGGCGTACTAATCACTATCCACTGGATATTTTTTTATGGTAGCATCAAGTTTTCCAACATTTCCATTGGCGTTGTTTGCTATTGTCTGACCAGTTTCTTTACCGCTGTATTAGAGCCAATCATCAACAAGAAAAGATTTAGCGCAGTGCAGCTCATGTTAAGTATGCTGACATTGATCGGAATCAGTTTAATCTTTCATTTTGATAGCTCTTATCAACTTGGGATTATTTTGGGTGTAATTTCAACTATTTTTGCGGCTCTATATACCATTTACAACGAGCAATTAGTCAAACAATATGATAGTAAATTGCTCAATTTTTATCAGATGCTTAGTGGCACCATTGTATTGGGATTTGGACTGCCCATTTTCTATTATCTATTTCCTACCGAACGTTTTATACCGAGCTTTTCTGATGGGGTCTATTTAATCTTGCTGGCTTTATTTTGTACAGTTGGCCTTTATGTTCTTTTTGCTGAATCACTCAAGAAGTTATCTGCATTTACGGTCAATTTGAGTTTCAATCTCGAGCCCATCTATTCGATTATCATTGCTTTTTTATTCTTCAACGAAGGCAAACAAGTCAATGCTTCCTTCTATGTTGGACTCGCTCTTGTACTCGTTTCTGTTCTTCTCCAAACGATGCGCTCTATCAGAAAAAAAGCCTAATAATTCCTTATTCCATAGGCAAACATCGCATTGATTGCCTATGGAACCTCTATTTTAACATGAAGAAAAAAATTAATTTTCATCACATTTCTAAGACAGATGGTATCTTTGTCAGACTCGCAATATGTTGTCCGGCTTTCATGCCGGAGAAAATACATCCTCCCAAAAACGTGCCTTCCAGTGCCCGATAGCCGTGCATCCCGCCACCACCAAATCCCGCCACCTCACCCACAGCATACAAGCCCTTTATCACCTCGTCATCCTTTGTTAGTACTTGTGCTTGGAGATTCGTTTTAAGACCGCCTAAGGTTTTCCGGGTCAGTACATGGAGACGTACCGCAATGAGCGGTCCATTTTCTTGCGCCAGGATTTTATGAAGGGCTGCCACTCGGCCTAATTTATCACCACGGTAATTCCGTGTATTCCGGATATAATTCACTTGCGTGTCTTTTGAGAACTTATTATCTACTTCCCGGTCACGCGCTTCAATTTGCGATTTAATTGCTTCATAGTCCAATAAATCCTCCCCTGTCAAACGATTCATACGAGCTACCAGATCCTTTAGATTGTCCGAAACAATAAAATCAGATCCTTTTTCCTTAAAGGCCTCAACGGGCCCGGGAGCATTTTTCCCAAAAATGCGTTTCAAAAATAACCTATAATCCTTGTTGGTAATATCTGGATTCTGTTCTGAACCCGAAAGAGCAAACTCTTTTTTGATTATCTTCTGCGTCAGAATAAACCAGGAATAAGAAAAGCCTGTCTCTTGCAGATGCTTGAGTGTACCCAAGGTATCAAATCCAGGCAAATAAGGCGCAGGAAGTCTGGTACCGCGGGCATCAAACCACAGCGAAGAGGGCCCAGGCAAGATACGGATGCCGTGGTTAGGCCATATTGGATTCCAATTTTCAATCCCTTCCGTATAATGCCACATGCGATCGCGGTTTATCATATGAGCCCCAACCTCTTCCGCAATTCCGATCATTTTTCCATCGACATAGGCGGGAACACCTGAAATCATTTGTGCCGGTGCTTTCCCTAATCGTTCAGGCCAGTTTTCGCGTACCAATTGATGATTTGCGCCGATCCCTCCAGAAGCAATAACGACCTGATCTGCATAATATTCAAACGCTGCAAGAATAGTTCTGTTGGTTGCAACACCCCTTGCTTGGTGATCGTCTGCCAATATATCACCTCCAATTCCAATTACCGCACCATCTTGCGTTAGCAATTTTGTTACGCGATGTCGAAAGCGAAACTGCAGAAGACCTTTTTCCTGCGCAGCATAAGCTTTATCCACAAAAGGTTTCACAACTCCGGTTCCGGTCCCCCAACTGACATGAAATCTAGGAACGGAATTACCATGCCCCGAGGCCGAACCATCACCGCGCTCCGCCCAACCGACCATAAACATCAGCTTTATACCAAGCTTAGCGATGTAGGCAGACTTTTCTTCTGTTGCAAATTTCAAGTAGGCCTCAGCCCATTGTCGTGGCCAATAATCCTCCTCGCGGTCAAACCCGGCAGTCCCCATCCAATCCTGTCGGGCTAGTTCATAAGAATCCTTAATCCCCATGCGACGTTGTTGTGGCGAATTGATAAGAAAAAGTCCCCCGAAGGACCAATAGGCCTGTCCCCCTAGATTTTCTTCCGTTTCCTGATCTACAAGAAGCACTTTCTTACCAGCATTGGTGACTTCCATTGCTGTCGTAAGTCCTGCTAAACCCGATCCAATAATAATCACATCAGGTTTAAATTGTTCTACTTTTTGCATTGTTATTCTTTTACCGAACAGCTATCCCAATAAAAATGTGATTGCTCACAAGACCAACTGCCTTATATAAATTTACTAGTTTGGGCAGGATTGCACAAGAAAAACTTAACAGGAATCCCTTCGTTCTTTCCTTAAAAAAACACTTAATAATATATTATAAAAATAATAGAATAACACAATTTAAATTATTTTAATAATAAAAATCAGGATTATAACTTTGTGCTATCAATCATTCAAATAATAATAAGCGCCATTTCGAACAGATTTATTTGATAAAAAAGTGCATTAGCGTAATAAATAATTTTAACAAGAAATATAAAAAATAAAAAAAATGGAATACAGAAAATTAGGAAAAACAGATTTAGAATTATCGGCAATTACTTATGGAGCTTTCGCCATTGGCGGCAACATGTGGGGCGGAAATGAAAAGAAAGATTCTATTGATTCTGTAAAAGCATCGATCGACAATGGTGTCACTACATTGGATACAGCCCCTTTTTATGGATTTGGTTTAAGTGAAGAAATGATCGGTGCGGCAATACAGGGTTATGATCGGACCAAAATACAGCTATTGACCAAATTTGGTTTGGTATGGGACGGCAGTAACCAAGGAAAAGGTGAATTTTTCTTTGATGCAGAAGAAGCTGGTAAAACTATTCCAGTTTATAAATATTCGTCAAAAACCAGTGTAATTCATGAAGTAGAGAATAGCCTAAAACGCTTACGTACGGACTACATCGATCTACTTCAGATTCACTGGCCAGATAGCACGACCCCGATTTCGGAAACGATGGAAGCCTTGGATCTTCTTTTACAACAAGGTAAGATCCGTGCCGCCGGCGTCAGCAATTATAGTGTCGATCAAGTTTCAGAAGCACGGAAGAACCTCAACATTGCAAGTAATCAAGTTGGTTACAGTATGCTAAACCGAGGTATCGAAAAGGACCTTGTTCCTTATGCAAAGGAAAATGATCTAGGTATCATTGTATATAGCCCTATGGAACGAGGTTTATTAACCGGTAAATATTTTAATACAGGTAAATTAAAAGAAAACGACCACCGCAATGGTTATTTCCAACAATTTGATCTGGCCAAGGTAAAGACTTTCTTGGATACCATCAGTCCAATTGCCACTAACAAAGGTGTAACACTTTCTCAATTGGTATTACGCTGGACCAGTCTACAGCCTGCGATCACTGTGGTTTTGGCAGGTGCTCGAAATGCAGAACAGGCCATAGCAAATGCGCAAGCCATCGATATCACGCTTACCGCCGAAGATCTATCATTTATCAATCTTGCTTTAGCAAAAATTTAACATTCAGCGATGAACAAATTCAATCAGTTGACAGTACTCCTTATGGGTGTACTGTCACTCACAGCAAAGCAATGCGCAAAATAAAACACTGCTGGTAGACCCAACAGATCGTACATGGTATCATGCTGCTTAGGATAAGAACGACGAGAACACTATGGTCTTATTGTCGAAAAGTTATCGATAATCTTCATCAGAACCAAGGCTTCCTCAATCGGAGATGGATTTGGCCCGATACCGCGGAAATAATCTACCGTACGCGAAATCATCGGCAATTGAATATTTTCAGGATGATCAAATATAAATTCCTTCTCTCCATCTCTTGTTTTGACAACAACTGAATTTCCAAAAATAGAAAAAGTAATATGCCCAAGGCTTCCTACAATTTCCACCTTATCTACCTGGTTTTCTTTGGCAACATTAAAACACCAACTTCCATTGAAGACAAGCTGATTTTCAAACAAAATGGTTCCTGTGGTCTGATCAGCTACAGCACTTTCTTTATCCTGAATCAAGCTAAAACCATCGTATGAAACCGGCATTCCAAAAAAATAGAGCATCAAATCCAATTGATGTGGGGCTAAATCAAAGAAATAACCTCCTCCCGAAACAGCAGGATCAGTACGCCAATCTCCGCCACCTTTGGTCACTAGGTCGGGCATTCTACTCTGCCATAAACGCAATTGTACCGTCCTTAACTCACCAATTTCACCATTTCCAACAAGCTCCTTAACCTTCAGAAACAAAGGCAATTGCCGCCTATAATGTGCAACTACCAACTTCCCGTCTCTTTCTTTTACTTCCTGCAATAATTTTTCTGCTTCTATCGCATTTAACGTAACGGGCTTTTCAACATAAACAGATTTCCCTCTACGCAGGGCAGATACTGCATACGCGAGATGAGATGACGGTGGCGTTGCTACATAAATCGCATTGAGATCGATATTATCGAGCAAATCGTCCGCGTCTGAATACCACAAGGGTACTTGATGTCGACTAGCATAATCAGCAGCTTTCGTCGCATCTCTTCGCATTACGGCCATTAGCTGACTATTATTTATGCGATTAAACGCTGGTCCGCTTTTTTTTTCTGTGACATCACCACAGCCGATGATACCCCATACAATTTTAGGATTATCCATAAGTATATTCAAATTATTGCTAAGACTCTGACCAATAATCCCGATATCTGGCCAGCATTACAGTACATACATCGAAGTACTGGTCTGATTTCTTAGGGCTTTTCACGTCCCACAAATCGGTTTTTACCCAAAAGAAAACCGATTGCCCTTTCGATGTTTTTTCTTCGACTATCCGCAGTTTTTAAGGAAGAAATATAGCGGATAATTTCCTTTTGCTTTGATGGAGACAATCCATCGAATACCTGCAGAGCTTCCTTATTTAGTGCAAATGCTGCTTCGAGTTCGGGGTGAGGCAAAATAGTGCGGTCTTCCGGATCAAAAGCGATTGTTACGGCTAAGGTCTCACCGATTCGTTTCGGCGAATTCGACAATATAGCCGTGTTAATGTACAGTCTCCACTCCTCCTTAAACCGCAGCAACGTCTGAACATAATCCTTTTCATTCACTTTTCCTTTCACAGGAATATATCCCTTGTTTATTCCTGCATCCTTAAATAGGTTTTCAAGAATATCCGTAGGAACAAAAACAAAAGGATTGATACCAATAATTTCCAATTGTGCTTCAAAGGCAAACATGATATGATCAATTAGGTGATTAATTATGCTTCAGAATAGTATCGATATGCGTCAATTCATCCGTCGTAAAGTCCAACCTGTCCAGGGCCTTGAGGGAATCAACCAGCTGCTCACTATTTCTCGCCCCTACTAAAACCGAGCTTACGCGTTCATCTTTCAACAACCATGCAATTGCCATTTGTGCCAATGTTTGCCCTCTTTGTACCGCAAGATTATTCAACCGGTCGATCTTCTCCATTAATTCTGGAGTGATCATTTCACTTTTCAAAAAATGTTCTTTCGAAGCACGTGAATCCGCCGGAATGCCGCCGAGATATTTGTTGGTCAGCAGTCCCTGTGCCAAAGGAGAAAAAGCGATCGCTCCGATTCCTTCTGCCTGCAGCACATCCAAAAGTCCCTCCTCAGGTGTCCGCACCAGCATCGAATACTTAGGCTGATGAATAAGGCATGGTGTCCCCATAGCACGCAATAACGCAGCTGCTTTCTGAGCAAGATCAGGAGGATAATTGGACAAGCCTACATAGCAGGCCTTTCCTTGATGAACAATATCTCGCAATGCTGCCATTGTCTCTTCCAACGGTGTATTCGGATCAGGTCGATGATGGTAAAATATATCCACATAATCGAGACTCATCCGTTTTAAGCTCTGATGTAAACTGGCCATCAAATATTTACGGCTTCCCCAATCACCATACGGCCCCGGCCACATGGTATAACCCGCTTTAGTGGAAATTAAAAGTTCATCACGATAGCCCACAAAATCGGTACGCAATAGCTGTCCAAAGTTCTCTTCGGCACTTCCCGGAGGAGGACCATAATTATTGGCAAGGTCAAAATGGGTGATTCCACGATCAAAAGCGGTCAGCAAGGTTTTCCGGAATACAGCTTGAATATCGGTTTCGCCAAAATTTTGCCAAAGCCCCAATGATATGGCTGGCAAGAGAATACCACTCTTCCCACAGCGTCTGTAGGGCATATTCTGATATCGGTTTGGATTGAATGTCACGTTACAAAGTTTATACCTGCAAAATACAAAACTATTTCCAACAGTCCAGCGTATTTCCCGCTTTCGTCTTCTTTCGCAAACCTCTTTTTAACACTATATCATTTAACAGCAGGTCATGTTTCTAACACCAAATCGATTAGCAACAGGTCATGATAACCTTAGGAAAGCAGGCTTCGATGCATAATTCTTTTTGCATAGAAACGTATTTATATTGCATATAAAAAGCAATTTATCTAAGTTTGGTCTTATCCAAAAGCAAAGGGATTAATTAGACATAACATGATTGGCAGATTCTTCAGAAAATTCTATTTACATATTGTCATCTGGACCATATTACTGCTGTTGCCCTTTATAACGTATCTCTACCAGCCGGATAAGATCGCTGATTTCAAAGCCTATTCGGCGTTATCGCATTTAGTAAATATTGTATTCCTGGCTACTCATTTTTACTTGCATTGCTACGTTGTTGCGCCCACCTATTTTTTCGGTCGCAGAAAGATCTTTGTACTATTAATGGCACTTGGGTTTGCCACCTACGTAGCACTGAACTACAGCATAGTTTATTTTAATCCAGATGGAGAGCTTGCTCATCTGACGAAGGAAAATATTCTTTTTGTACGGTTGGTCATCGGCCCAGGCATTATTTACTCCCTTTGTATGATCACGTCTTCAATGATCTTCCTTTACGATGAGCAAGCGCGACAAAAGGAGCTCAACAAACAGATTGCGCTTGAAAAAACAACGGCAGAACTAACAATGTTAAAGCTACAGATCAGCCCGCATTTCCTATTCAATACACTGAACAATATCCGTTGGCTCATTCGTAAACAATCACCAGATTCCGAAGACACTATTGTTAAGTTATCCGAAATGCTACGCTATATACTTTACGAAGTAGACGGCCCCAAAGTCGAACTTTTTAAAGAGATTGACCATATGCGCAATTTTATTGCCTTACAGACCCTTCGTCTTCCTATCCAAGGAAATGTAACACTTGATATCGAAGACAAGGTCAAAAATAGAATGATCCCCCCATTACTCTTCATACATTTTGTGGAGAATGCATTCAAATATGGCGTAGATAGCAAAACAGCTCCACAGATACAGTTTCAATTTCAGGAAACTCCGGGTGGCATTATCTTTATATCCCGTAATAGAATCTTACAACATACAGAACCGCGTCCAAACGAAGGTATAGGACTGACCAATGTACGCAGACGATTACAATTATTGTATCCCAATCGACATGACCTCAGCATCAGAAAAACCGATGTTGGAGATTTCGAAGTCACCCTCAAACTGATGACCGATGAAGATTAAATGTATACTCATAGATGATGAACCCTTCGCACTCAATATTTTAGAAGACGACTTATTGAATTTTGAGCAAATCGAAGTCGTCCATAAATTTAATGCGACGGCCGAAGCGGAAGAATATTTAAAAAATCACGCTATCGATCTGATTTTTCTGGATATTGAAATGCCCGATCAATTGGGCACGCAGTTTATTCGCGAGCTCGCTCCCCGACCCTTGGTTATCTTCACCACGGCCTATCACCAATATGCTGTTGAAGGTTTCGAGCTAAATGCTATTGATTATCTGCTTAAGCCGATCTCAAAAGAACGACTCGCAGCTGCAGTCCGAAAAGTGGAAGAGGGTATGCTGCTCCGTGCAAAACAGCTCCCCGAACAGGATCATATTATCGTTAATGTAGAATATAAAAAGACGAAAATTTTTCTCCATGAAATCAGCTACATCGAAGGCTTGAAGGACTATGTAAAAATATACCTGGTGGACCGTGAATCGCCCCTTCTTACGCGCAGCAACCTCCGTGGAATGGAAAAAATATTACCTACAATAGACTTCCTACGCATACATAATTCTTTTATTGTCAATAAAAATCGTATTGAGCAGGTCGCCCAAAGCAAACTCACCCTACCTGAAACCGCCCTTCCTATCGGTAAAAAATATATCAAAAATATTGAACAATTTATCTAATGCTACCGCCACAAATTGAATCGATGCAATTATCCGTTCGTCTACACATTGGCCGCTTCGGTCTACAGATGATTGCATAGCTAAAAAATCCTTTTCAAATTTGTGTACTATCGAACAGCCTAATCCGCGTAGCCGGTAGAATAGCAAAGAAAAAATGAAAAGATTTATAGCAATAGCGCTAATGGCAACTGCGGTTGCTTCCGTACACGCTCAAGCCCCTGCAGGTGGTCGTCCTGCTTTCGCCATGTCCGAAAGTCAGCTCTCGGGCCAAATTGTGGACAACAACGGGAAACCTATCTCACAAGCTTCCGTGAATTTATTGAAGGTTATCAAGGATCAAGCTACAGGTAAAGAAAGGGAAATCCTGGTAAAAAGTACCAGCTCTTCAGAAAATGGAAAGTTCAATTTCGCAGCCATTTCACCAAAAGAAAAATGGAAACTAAAAATTAGTTCTGTAGGCTATGCGCCGATAGATCTTGCTGTAGACTATAGCGATAGCAAAACAACAAACAAAGATCTAGGTGCGATCAAATTGGACGATGACAACCGTAAACTCGATGAAGTTACCGTGACTGGCCGCAAGGCACTACTCGAAATGGACATCGACAAAAAAGTCTTCAATGTAGAGAAGAATATCGTTGCAGCTGGCGGTACTGCGATCGATGTACTCCGCAATATGCCTTCTGTACAAGTAGATATCGACGGAAACGTAAAACTGAGAAATGCAGCCCCTACAATTTTTGTCGATGGAAAACCTACAACGCTCACCCCCGACCAGATTCCTGCCGATGTGATCGATAAAATCGAAATTATCACAAATCCATCTGCCAAATACGACGCTTCCGGAAGTATGGCCGGTATCCTCAACATTATCCTGAAGAAAAATAAGAAAGCTGGATACAATGGTATGGTCACCTTAGGTGGAGACCGCTTTGGTGGAACCAACTTTATGGGTAGTTTAAATCTGCGTCGAAATAAATTCAATATCTCACTGACGGGAATGAATATGCGCATGCGGACCAACACCGAGGGCGACAGCCACCGTACAAGTACAATTAATGGCATAGAATCAACAGTAGATCAAGATATTGAAGGCAAAACAAAAGGTATGATTACTTTTGGCCGGCTCGGCGTAGATTACGACTTAAGTCCCAAAACAACGCTATCTGTAGCCGGCGTATTGGTTCAGGGTAAATTTAAGCCGAATGAGAACTCGTCGATCTTAACCACCTCTGGCAATAGCGAATCACGCAGCGATCGGATTTCCGAGTCTGAAAGAAGCTTTAAACCACGGGGGTTGCAGGCAGGTCTTGTTCAAAAATTCAAAACTGAAGGCGAGGAATTGTCTGTGGATTTCAATTATTTCGGCGGCAGCAACACATCCAATGGTTTATACACCACCAATTACCGCAATGCAAGCAGCGAAATCAGCGGAACTCAGATTCAAAAGAACATCGGTTCCGGTGATAATAAGTTCATGACTGTGCAGGCAGATTATGTCAAACCATTCAAAAATGGCATGAAACTCGAAACTGGTGTGCGTGCACAGATCAATAAACTCAAAAATCTCAACAATAATTCCTTAAAAGCAGTAGGCGAAGATGATTTTGAGAATATAACCGCAGCATCAGCTAACTATAACAATAAAAACAGCGTCTACGCAGCCTATGCCTCACTTGGAGGAAACCTCAAGGACTGGGTATCCTATAAAATTGGGCTGCGCGCAGAAAGTTCAACGTACGACGGTGAACTTTTGAATACAAACGAAAAGTTCCACAACAAGTATCCCCTGAGCTTATTTCCTTCTTTGTTCTTGAGCAAAAAGCTAACCGAAAAAGACCAAATACAGATGAGCGTAACCCGTCGTGTCAACCGTCCAAACTTCTTTCAACTCATCCCATTTGTTGATTACACGGATAGCTTGAATATTACACGCGGGAACCCTGACCTTGTTCCTGAATTCACAACATCCGGCGAACTTTCCTACAGCCGTACACATGGAAAAGGTACATTTTTGGCAACAGTATACTATAAACGCACAAACAATCTAATTACACGTTACCTGACACAGGAACTCAATCCGGTAACGAACAAAATGGATTTCATTAATACCTATATCAATGCCAATTCCAGCAAGAATTATGGGGCAGAATTTACTTATACCAATAATCTCAAAAAATGGTGGGATCTGACTGCAGACCTCAACTTCTACAATTCCAAAATTGAGGTGGATGAGAAAACGCCTTCGGAAGGTATGTGGACAGTATTTGGAAAACTGAACAATACATTCAACCTACAGAAAAACTGGAATCTACAGCTAGCCTTTGAATATCAAGGCAAAACAAATATGCCAGTGACACAGGGTCAAACATTCGGTCCACCAATGAACCAGGCGCAAAGCTCTTCACAAGGCTATATCAAACCATTCTATGGTATCGACTTTGCCATCAAGAAAAGCTTCTTGAAAAATCAGGCTGCCTCAGCAACATTGGCCATCAACGATATTTTCAGAACACGTGGCAATACCATTGTTTCATCGGGTGAAGGATTCTCTCAAACCTATTATCGACTGTCAAATCCACAGTTGATCAAATTGAACCTTTCTTACCGTTTTGGAAAAATGGATATGAATATGTTTAAGAAAAACAAAAACCAGAATTCAATGGAAGGCATACAAATGCAATAACATGTGGATCATATCACAATCAAAAGCGGGTATTTCTTGTAGGAAATACCCGCTTTTTTATTAAACTGCGTCAAAGACTAGACGACTGTATTGGATATATTCTTCTTTTCAAGTATTTCAACAATCTCCAGTAGATCATTAATCACATAATCTGGATTTGCCGATCTGAGTTGAGCCGCATCATGTGCACCTGTTGTTATACCAATACTCAAAGCACAACCCGCTTGTTGCCCCTCCTGTATATCGATGATGGAATCTCCAATTTTCATCACCACACTCGAATCGGTAATTTCAAATTTTTGCATGGCCAGATCAATCATATCTGGATAAGGTCTGTTTCGAGGTACATCAGAAGCAGTAATTAAAGCATCTACATCTTTGCCAACTTTCCAATTAAGCTTCTTCAAAAGTGATTCGGCTGTCTTACGATCATAGCCCGTATTGAGCACACGCAAGATATCCCGCTCTTTCAAGATTGCAAATAGTTCTTCCGCATTCGCATTAGGGTAAATTTCCTCGACTTCATAAGCATGTTCCAAGTCTTTCAAAAACAAAGTAAACATCCGTTGAGCCAATTCATCATCATCAACATCCAAACTATTTTTGAGTACAGTCTTAATTGCCTGTAGCTTCTCCTTACCTGCAGCATGGGCCAATACCTCTGTTAATGTCAGTTCGTATCCCCCTACCGTATTTATTGCATTTCTAAGTGTCTTATAAACAATATTATTTTCGTTCACTGTCGTACCTGCCATATCAAATACGACCATCTTGATGGCTTCTTTCATTCTATTCAATCTAAAAGTTTAGCAAAAATAAAAAAATGTTAAATAAACCTAAACAACACTATGTTAATTTATTGCTATGCTTTAGTTAAGAAAACTACTTTAACGCACCACAAAATAATAGGTCCAGGCGATCAGCAAGATTTGAAACGGAATACGAAACCACAAATAGTTTGGACCGGCGTCATCAAAAGTAGCCGTCTCGTAATTGATACGCCTTAAGTTTGCCCGAATATTTGTAGGTAATACCAGTAGAAAGAAGACAATTAAAAGGATTCCCGTTATGCGGCTCACCTGCGGGACAAATAGCCCAATTGCAGCCATGAATTCCATTAAACCGGTTCCATAGATCATTTCTTTTTTAAATGGAACGAAGTCGGATAGCATCAACATCATTCCTTTGGTATAAAGTAGGTGTCCCAATGCAGTGAACAACAGCATCACTGCCAATCCAACTTTACCCGCTAAAAGAATATCCATCTCCCCCTTCAGCAGCAATAGGATGAGATTGGAAATAATGCAAACGACAATTAAAACAAAAAATGGTTTCATCTTTTTTATAACAAAAATAGGTGCCCTTCCTTTTGTTATCAATGAACATTTGTTAATAAATTTCTTTCCTGATCCGGCTTAACGATTGCGGTCTAATACCAATATAAGAAGCCAGATATTTTAAGGGAATGTTGCGAATCAGTTCAGGTTGCTCACGCATCAAATTGATATACCTGGTTTTTGCCGAATCTTCAAGTAGCGTCAGTTCCCGTTTCATTTTTTTTAGAAAAATGTCCTCAACCGCTTTCCGACCAATTAGGTTCCCAACCGTTGTTGTTTGATATACCGCATGGAGATCCTCAAACGATATCCGCCATAAAATACAATCTGTTATTGCCTCGAGATGATACGATGAAGGCTGCTGCGTCAAGAAGGAATCGTACCCACTTACAAAAGAGTTTTCGAAAGCAAATCCAAAAGTAAAATCATAGTCCAGTTTTGGGATATTGAAACGTACAATTCCTTTTTCAATAAAAGATAAATACTGTTCAGTTTTTCCGATTTCCAAAATCAGTGATTTTTTTGGAAACTCCATCTTAACAAGCTTAGCGGAAAATACTTCCCAGTCCGTATCATTCATGACAACGAGCGATTCAAAATATTCTTTGATCTTGTCCATGATTCTTATTTTTTAAGAGCAAGATAAAAACTTCTGTTCAAATACATCGTAATGATTATTTACTATTTAATCGATTATTTATTTCAATAAATAATCGATCTATTTTACCAAAAAATATTAACTTAAATACAGTAAACTTTAATTATGCATATTCTTAACGAAAACGCTCCAGAACGGTGGCCTGCCTTTAGAAAATTAGGTTTTCGATATTCCTTTATTTTCATTTTGTCCTTTATTCTTGTTTTTAATAACGGTACTTATCCGTTATATGGATATATCAGCATCCCTCTTACTCATTTCATGCAAAGGTTGACTCCCTGGTTTGCAGAAAATATATTGGGCTATTCTTACGACCACAGCATCTTCATCAACGGAAGTGGAGATACCTCCTATGCCTGGATATCCTTATTGATCCTATTCCTGCTGGCATTAGTTGGGGCGGCTTTATGGTCCATATTGGATCGAAGAAGAGCCAGCTATACAATCCTTTTCTATTGGTTAACCACAGCAATTCGCTATTATGTTGCTTTTATGCTTATTAACTATGGACTGTACAAAGTCTTCTATATGCAAATGCAACCGCCGAGGTTAACACAACTTCTACAGCCATTGAGCGAGTATTCTCCTATGGGGCTGGCATGGACCTATATTGGTTACTCTCAAGGCTACAATATACTTATTGGTTCAGTAGAAATATTATCGGGCTTATTGCTTTTCAGAAAAACGGTGGTTGCTGGTGCACTAATTACGGTTGCGACCAGTATCAATATTATGGCCGTCAACTATTTTTATGACGTCCCCGTTAAAATGGTCTCTACAGCACTCCTGCTACTTTCCATATTTCTACTGCTTCCCTACTTAAAAGCATTGTTCGCAATTTTTATTTCAGGAAAACCTGTACAGTTACTCCCTTTCCAACAACCCCTATTCAACAAAAGCTGGAAAAGAAAAAGCTTGTTTATCGCCAAATTGGTGGTGTTACTGCTCTTTATGGTGCAACAGGGCATGGGCATATTAAGTACAAAAAAAATGATAGCTGAGTACCTAACGAAGTCACCACTCTATGGAATCTACCGTATTGAACAAGCGGGAACACAAGGTAAATCAATCCCTGAAGATTGGCGACTTATTGTTTTCGAAATTGATAACAACAAGGTCTTAATACGTAACACAGACTATACCCCACAAAGGGAGAGCGTTGTTATTGATGCCCCCGGTAAGAAAATTACCCTAAACAATTATCAATTTGATTATCAGATCAACTCTGACGGAAATATTCTTCTGACAAAAACCTTTGATGACCATACAGCGCACATTAAACTTATTAAACAAGACGTGCAAGCGTTCGAATTAATACAGCGCAAGTTTCATTGGGTACAGGAATATCCCTATAATCGTTAAATAAGAATCGTAAAAACTCAATAAAACAAATCGTACACTTAACACCTCCCCAGACCAAAATAACTATGTTTAATGCTGCAAACATAACAACATGCGACGACGAGGTAGAGCATCTCGGTTTTTTATATCGCATGCGGAATATCAGGGTACACACCTACCATATGCTCAAAAGCAAAGAAGTGGTGACCCTTATCTTAATACATTCGAGCGGAGGTCGCCGTGAGATTGATCAGGGGCAACATAATATAATGGGTTATCAAATTCATCTAATGTTCCCCGGTCAGTCAAGTTCTTTCTATTTTTTCAAAGAAACCGCTGTTTATCATTTTAGAATTCCCTGGCAAAATTTTGAAAAATTATGTCATGCGCTTTCAATCAACATAAAACTCCTTAAAGATTATCCGATACTTCAGGTCACGCCATATGAATTTGAAACGCTCCGCTATGAATTCGATAAGATCCGTAATGAACTCTATCGCTATCAGCCACCATTATCACTCATTTTATCACGTTTGGCAACTAGCTTACTAGAGATTAACCACTCCTTAATCAACCACATCGATAATTTAGCACCATATGCTTATCC
>NZ_DKSP01000149.1:0-1896 GCF_002472745.1 Sphingobacterium sp. UBA7253
GTCTTTAAAAACATTGGATGACGAAACAAAAAAGAGGAAACGATAGGAAACATAAAAATTATTGTACAAATAAACGCTAACAGAAAGGGTCTGATGAAAATCAGGCCCTTTTGACGTAAAAAAGCCATATCTCTCCTATTCAGCTTGACTTTAAGGATATAGGACAGCTTCTAGATTTTTGTAAGCGGTCACGTGTTTATTCTCTGACATTTTATTTAAATTGATTAATCTCCATTTCACTGAAGGAAGTTCCGAGACTAAAGCTGCGTCCAATCCTAAGAGTGCCCAATCAGGTGTCTTATTTTTGACAGAGAGTAAAAATTTACGTTCACTATCAGTCATCTCCTTGTTGATATCTGCAATCAGTTTCTCCCGTACAGAAAGTAGCTCCTCTAAAGAAACTTCAATTTCTGCCATTTGCGCAAACTCCATTTCATATATACCTGAGATATCTTTTCGGTTTGGATTAAGCAGTTCTGCCATCGGTCGAAAATGACTTATTAAAAATACAAGAAATGTTTTTCGTAATTCTTCCGTTAATCCTTCATTTTCGTATAACTGTTTTACATCAAACAAATCACGGGGATGTTGACGATCTAGGGCAGCGCAAAGTTTACCAGCATACAGATCTGGGTGTGATGCAACTAGCATTTCAGCATAACCAAATTCTTTTTCAACCTGCGGTCGCACTTCCATTCTGACAGCTGGGAAAAGGCTTCCACGTATAACAGGAGATAGTTCTATTTTAACACGAACATCATTAAGTGAAACTATTATTCGTAAAGAATTATCCTGTTGTAGTGTTGTATTTTGAACTTGGGCACCTGCAATCGATTTCTTTATGGAATCTGTTATTCTCGCTAATGCAGCTCTGATATTTTCAAGAGAGGCGTCGCGATCCTCCATTGGCAGATACAACAAATCGATGTCTACGGAAAGCCTTGGCAAATCTCTATAAAACAAATTAATAGCCGTACCGCCTTTAAGTGCAAAACAGTCTTCTTTATCGATTATAGGTAACAATCGGATCAATAAACGGACCTGCTCGGCATATTCTTCTTTCTTACTCATAAAAATCAGGAACAGTTATTTTATATTTCTTATTTAGTTTCCCACCTGTGACGATCACACGATTACCAGATCCAAAATCTATTTTCTCAGATTGAAGTTTTGTAAACCAGGTATGATTTTGACGCTCGGCAAGGTAAAAGAAAAGCCTGCGAACTTTGATATTTGTGCACAGTTCCAATAATCTTTGGAGTGTCCTAGGAGAAAGCGTATTTAATCCTTGCATTAATTCATCCGCATGTTCAAATGATATATTTTGGGGAACTTGATTCATCACTTCCAAAATAGCTCTTTCAGGAATGGATATACGTAAGCCTTCCTTTGTATTTTTCCAACTGAAAGCTCTAGTAAACTCAAGTAATGCTAGCGGCCTTTCATCTTCAAAACTATTACCAAATAAATAGCCAGAACTATGCTTAAGAAATTTGATCCCTGTTGTAAGGTTATTTATCCATATGGGAAGATTATCCCGGCCATATAAATGAATCAAGCGTTGATTAGACATCGGGAGATAATGGGTCAGTTTCTGAAGTTCTAAAGCCGATAGGCCTCCAATGGTTAGATCTGTATCTAGCTGTTTCTGCAGGAAATAGACAATATCCCCCCATTCCACTTCCGCCCCTTCACGTTTATATACTCCATTTTTCACAGTTTCCAATAGTCGACTCTTCAATAAATTATCGATCGCATGGCCTGTGAGATCATTCTGCTGTAGCCAAGATCTGGTAACCAAAGCTCCCTCCGGCACTAATTTTAACACATCTTTCCTTCTCTGAGAATACATATTCATGTTTAAACTATTTAAATTTATCGGCGAAAAACGCCGAT
>NZ_DKSP01000149.1:2035-28771 GCF_002472745.1 Sphingobacterium sp. UBA7253
ATCGGCGTTTTTCGCCGATAATAAAGAAATATATAAACAAGTAAGTCTTTTCGAAAAACAAGCATAATACCGTTATTCCTGATTTTAGAGAAATGGATGTAAAAAACTCATATTGATATCATGTTATCTGAATTGACTCGCCGAGATCCTCCGCTCTACAAAAAATACACCGATTGTTGCCAGTCACCTAAGACAACCCGAGCATCGCCAATGGCCAAAATCGATCTTTTGATGCCATCGATCTCTTGCTTATCCAATTTGTTTTTCAGCCTTTGCAAGCAGACCTGATTTCGCCCGCTGGGCTTAATCAGCACCAGATCGGACACATCAAACTGCAAAGTGCCTTTGATAGGATCGTAAAACTGCTCATTGGCAAAACTCAGTGTATTAAAAATACTGATCTTGGTTCGTAAAAGCCAGTCTCCAGAGGTCAGATAAAATGCAAAAGCATTCCTCATCTTGACATGTTCTTTAATACAGTAGCTAGCCACCTGGTGCACAGGCATAACTTTTACGGGAAGCCGTAATAATCTGTAATTTTTTATTCTTAAAATTGACAATATTGTAAAATGGATTGCAATAAAACTCAAAACACATTGATTTTCAATATTTTATTACATAGCTTTAATTAAATCATTAACCCAATCAAATACTGATATTATGGAATACAAAGTAGTACCTTTTGTAGCATCGATAAACCCAAGGACAGGCACATCGGATCAAGTAGCAGAACAATTAGAAACCCTGATTAATCAGGGTGCATCAGGAGGATGGAACTATGTGAGACTAGAAAGCGTCACAACTTATGTACATGCCGAAAATGGTTGCTTTAATAATAAACCTGGATATACGACGGCAAGACAGATGGTGGTATTTTCAAGGCCATGAAGTCTGTCCTATTGACCGCGATCCGATTGTATTGGTTGATCATCCCACCTGAAAGAAGACGTAAGTGTATATTTAGGCATAGCTGCTCTAAATATGTATTTGACGTAACTAAACATGAAGGCTTTAGGGCAGGTAGGAAAGCATTGCTTTCACGCATGAGAACCTGTAATGGTCACTTTGACATAATCACGGATTATAAAAGTGGTGAGCGGATGATGTACCTGAAAGGCGGTGTAGTGGTTGGCGAGGCGGAGATCGCGGAGAGGTTGTTGTAAATAGTTTAGGGATGGAACTGGAAATTTTGTCACGGAAGTTACATATAATAGCAAGCCTGGTATTTTCTCTTCGGAACTTAAGTTTCAGATTTTTTAACAAGATTGAAGAAAAACGTGATTGAAGGCTGTCGATGATAGCAGACTGGTAGACGTGCGCGCTATTTTAAGTTCTTCAAGTTGTTTCCAGATCTGTGGAAACAATACCTCATATTATTTCTTCTGGTGATAGTAGTGCCCGTTATTGCCAAGGTTGATCAGTTTCAGACCTTTTTCTGCTGAGAAAAGATTGATCAGAAATGCTTCTAAATGTAGGGTAACGGATTTGTTGAACAAATGCGAATAGATCGCATGTCGTATTAAAAGGTCTTTCTTGCTGTCGTGTCTATTATGGCTTGAAAAGCGGTTCTTGATATCGATAGATTCACCGATATAGATTGACCTTTTATCGTTGAGCAGATAAACAAGTGCGCTGTTATAAAAATCTAGTTTGCTATCTGTATCCTTAACCTCTCCTGCGCTACCGACGGGAACAATATGAACTTCTTTAATATCCAATTCTGACATGCGTTATTAATTACAGTTCATTATACTTTTTAGCAGTTCCCTTGGCTTTTTCTACAGGATATTTTTCATTGTTGAGTTTCATCTTGTCCTCCACGATCTCCTTAACATCAAGGCCGTGCTTATCGGCAAGCAATAGCGCATACATGAGTACATCGGCAAGCTCATTTTTCAACTTGTCAGGATTGGCATCTTCATTTCCTTTCCACAGAAAAAGTTCCAGAAGCTCAGACGCTTCAATGCTCAATGCAACTGCGAGGTCCTTAGAACTGTAAAACTGTTCCCCAATCTCTCGCATCTCTGAATGCTCTGATCTGTGCTATTAACTGCTGAATATCCGACATGATAAAATCCTTTAACTAAAAACTGGCCTTTGTCCAAATATCCGAAATATTGTTTAGGAATGAAAAGGAAAAAGCCATATCTCCCGATATGGCTCTACAACATATATATATTTATTTGAGATGGCTCTTATTTATACGAATTGATTGATTTAGATACTTTCCAGTCATTACCTACACGCTCCAAGGTAACCAGGTCAGTCTTGGTAAAGTTTTCAAATTTCAACGTTACTTTAGCTACCATATAGTCTGCAGATTCCTCGATGATATCGGTGCTCACTGTACAGTTTAGCTTCTCGCCTTTTTGTTTTTTCAAGGATTTAATCACTTCGCTACGGCTGTTAGACTGTGCATTGGTAGCTTGGATCTTTTGGTTGAAATCAGCTGCAAATAATTGTTCTACACCTGCTGATTCTCCTTCAGTCGTTACCGCAACGTAGTGCACTAAAGCGAAATCTGCGGTGGAAAGGTTAACGTTTGCTTTTGTTGCTTTTGCTCCTGGTCCTTCAGCTGCCATAGCGAATGTAGATACTGCGATTAGGGCTGCTGCGGCGAATGTTTTTACTAGTGTTTTCATAATGTCTTTTTTATTGTGTTAGTTCTGTTGTTCTTATTTGTTGACTCAAAACTACGACACAATAGGCCCCTAGCCTACGGGCTTTAGATTAACAATCGGGAAAACTCGGTGAATGGCGGAAATGTGGAGGTGAAAAACGAGTAGATCACCGAGGTGATCTACCACAAATGCTACGCGTAGCTAATCAATTGCCACGTTACTGCTTTTCCTCCATAAGGAGGCATCGTATTGCCTTTAGCAATTGGTGCTGTTGTGGAAGGGCTTCCAACAACTTTCCACACGCCTGATTCTGGGCAAGATTGTCCTGTACTTGCCGTAGTTCCAATGGGTCTTTTTGACATAATTATTAATTATTAATACAAAAACAAACATAGCTCATCCACTTCGTTCAATCTTACGGAAAACCGTATAGCTCTAATAATAGTTATTTTTAAACTATACCAATAAACTGACCATATTTTGATATTCTGTAAAAGCATGTGCAAATGCCTCCGTCGCTTCATAATTACTGAACTCATACTCTTCATTGACCCCAGTGGCAGTTCTTAATTTAATTTCACCATAGCGTACCACCGGTATCTGATAATTACCAGTAAATCGTTTATCTCTGCTCCCATCCTTATTGACCTTAGCCCAGGTCATATCAATAGTCTTTGAATCTGCTGGAACACCCTGCGTCTCTGTAAATCTTACCGCATGCTGTTGTAAGCTAATTTCGTCCAAACCGATAATAGCAAACTCTTTGGATCTGCTGTACATAACGATAAAACTTGGATAGATGTAGAGATCTGCACCATTCGCATTCTGGAAATACAATGCCTTTATATCGGATTTAAATTCAGGGATCGACTTCAATCCAAATCGAACATCGGTTCTGCTTACGACGGTACTGGCAGACGATCGAGTAATGGCACGATCCTCATAATGAGCACTTGTCACGTCCCATATTTTCTGACTTTTCGCCAAGTTGATAAAACTTGAGACCAAGATGTCATATTTTTGTTTTAACTCAAGGTCAAAATCAACCTGTAAATCAACATAAGAGGCTTCTATTTGCTCGTTTGTCTGCTTGATTGCTTCTTCTTGCGCATTAAGATCTTCATTCATCCGTGCTGGTATTGATTTATTGATCAATCCATAAAGCAAAAGGTAGCTCATAAGTTTTTTGTTCTTCGTGGATTTGATCGCTGCATTAATTTCAACAAGATCTTTCTCTAAGGATAAACGCTGCTCCCGAGCCAGTAAAATTGCCTCTTTTATACCTGCCATATCCTGACTCGTGATCTCATGGATGTCCGCGCTAAAAATATTACCTCGATGTTGTTCGTCTACCAGAGCTACATATGGCAGTGTCGCAGGCGGAGTATCCAGCATTACGGGAGAAGAAGGTGTTGCACCACCCCCATTTACTTTCTGCCTATTGTAAATTCCCAATGCTGGTATTCCTGTGTTTAAATAAGTACCATTGGTACCAAAGGTCATATTTGCCCCTTTTACCCCAATTGATGTAGAAATACCGCTCTTACTAAAGTTGAGATGTACCCCGGGGACGATCTTCACTCTTCTTCTAAAAGTCCAAGCCATTGTTTTGTATTTAAGATGTTTATAGTTAATAATTGAAAACAAATTTATAGCCCGTATTGAGTCTTTTTTTACGGTTTCCCATAAAGGAAACTGCGGTGATACATCGATTTAAAACATCCGTTTTAGCATTACGGGAACCCGTAACACCGACAGGGTTTTCCTGATTAAATTTGGACGACAATCAATATTTATTAACATTATGGAAAACGATCTACGACTTAAATTGGAGCAACTACATCAACGTGTAGGTAATCTTAAGGATCAAATAAGTACCGAAGAAGCCACAAAAAATGCTTTTGTCATGCCTTTTATTCAGATATTAGGTTATGACATCTTCAACCCCACCGAAGTTATCCCTGAATTTATCTGTGATATCGGCACTAAAAAGGGAGAAAAGGTAGACTATGTCATTAAAAAAGATAACGAGCCTATTTTGATCATCGAGTGTAAGCACTGGAAAGAAACAGCGGATGCGCACAATTCACAGTTGCATCGTTATTTTCATGTTTCAAAAGCCAGATTCGGCGTATTGACCAATGGACATATTTATAATTTTTACGCTGATCTGGAGAAGCCAAATATCATGGACGAAAAACCATTTTTCACGCTAGACCTCTCCAATCTCAAAGATTCCAATATAAAGATCCTAGAGAAATTCACGAAAAATGGATATCATCTCGAAGGAATACTGGATTCCGCAGAGGGATTAAAATACATTAAAGCTATTCGTAAGGAATTTGAAAAGGAATTACAGGGGCCCTCTGACGAACTTGTCAAACTATTGGTAAGCAGATTTTTCGAGAAACCACTCATAGCCTCAAGAATGGCAGCGTTTAAAGAATATACCCAGAAGGCACTTTCATCATCGATCAATGAATCCATCAGCTCAAGATTAAAAACTGCTTTAAGCATCAATGAGACAATACCGCAAAAAGCGACTGCTGAAGTGGCGCCAATTGACGAGAACATCAGTGCCGAGATCAAAATAATTACAACAGAAGAGGAAATTGAGGGATCACAGATCGTAAAAGCGATCTTGCGTGAACATGTCCCCGCCTCTCGCATCGCCTTTCGCGATACACAATCTTATTTTGGCATCTTACTCGATGACAATAACCGCAAACCCCTGGCCCGATTACATTTCAATTCGACAAATAAATACCTAGAGGTATTTCCAGAAGGAAAAGATAAGGGAGTCAAAAAGCTCTTAACCTCTCTAGACGAGATCTATAATTATCGGCAGGAAATTGCGGATGCATTAAAAAACTATGAATAGATCGTCGTTCAGTAAATGCAATATTCTGAGTATCGCTTAAGGAAAGGTTTCTTAAGCGATTTCTTCCTATAAACTTAGCTAATTCATTTTTCGCGCTGAAAAAACATTCCATATGATGAACAGAAGATATGTAAGTGGGTTGATATCGCCTACCAAAAAGGTCTTTAAAGATATCTTCCACGGTTCAAGCAGCCATAAATACACAAAGACGTTCTCCTGGTGGAAAATTCTGCTATCCAGTAGTATTATGCTATCCGCTTTCGTGCTTGCTAATAACCTATTAACGGGATTGATCTTGGCCGCTATATCGACACTTTTTATTCCCTCGACTGAATCAGGGTGGGAAAATCTGCTTCGCGTCAAGCTAGTTCCCAAAGTAAAAATCTTTATTACTGGACTACTAATAATCTTTTCAATTCCAGTTAGCATCGCGAGCCATCACTTTCAGCTGCAAAAAGAACAGGAAAGAGCATTACTGGCGCAGGCTGAAAAACAAAAGAAAGAACTGGAGGCAAAAAATGAAGCCATCCGAAAAGATAGTCTCCATCATTACTTGCAACTGCTGGATGCTCCAGCAAAAGATATCGATAAATCTCTTCGTTTGATTGATCGAGCAAACACTTTTGCAAAGTTTAGCGATGACATAGATCAGTTGACAAATAAGCGAAATAAGTTGAGATCGACGCAAATTGACCTATTAATCAAACATGGTAAGTATAGCGATGCCTTAGGCAAATTGGATGACTTGATAGTACAAGATAAAAATGTTAACCATTACTATCGGCGCGCGGTATGCTACCAAAAGCTGAGGCAGCCGCAGGAAGCTGTCAACGATCTCAATATAGCGATAGAGCTTGGGTCGACCGCAGCTCAAAGATTATATAATACAATCAATCCCTTAAGAAAGAGAATTATCGGCTACGTGACAAGATGCTGTGACGGCACCACATCTAACGCACGAGGCCGGGGAGCCTGCTCCTGGCATGGAGGTGTGTGTAACTGGAATGATCCCATATATCAAGAATACAGACAATATGAATAAGGAAATATTTGAAAAGAAACCGCTCATCAAGAAAAGTCTTTTACAACGTTGGTTCAAGCAAGAGCCGGATGAGAACTGTGTGATTGAAATCAATAACCTCTTTGCGAATAAACCAATAGAATCGGTGCGAATCCATGACATGGAGCTGATCGTATCAAAGTATGGTACCGCCGTATTCAAAAGCTTCGGCTTGAATATGGAGGAATTTTATATCACCTATATCAATGAATGCTGTAAAAATGGAATCATCAGTGAATTAGAGCTGAATAATATAAGGCATTTACAGTCTTTATTACTCATCGATAACAGCACTGCAACGTATTACCGTCGAAAATTAGGTATTGATGTGATTGATAGTGTATATATCAAACTGCTTAAGGATCAGGTGATGGATGATACTGATTTCCTTCATTTTAATAAATTGGTCCAATTCTTTGAGATTACTGATACGATTTTAAATGAGATTAAAGACAAACGGAACACGCAATTTACGGACGCTTTAGTCAGACCATTTATTGCAAAAAAACGGATGTCATTTAATGAAATGACTGAACTAGAAACTTCATTAAAAAAACGTCAGATCGATTTGTCTAAATCTACAAGGAAAATGCTCAATAAATACCTTTCCTACTGGCAACTGGAAATGGCCCCACTTAAAAGATGGGGAACAAATCAAGAGATCGTTAAGAATGAGATATGCCTATATGAGGAGAATGACATTAAATGGTTTGAATTACGCTCGGATAGAGGATATTCAAGCTATAAGTTCATCAAGCGGGGTTCGATCGTTATGACCAACAAAAAGTTATACTTTTTCTCTTCCGATGGCGTTTCGAAACTAACCTATGGCCAAATTTCCAATATCCAAATTTTGCCCGATCATGTACTGATCAAAAAACACAAGGGTAAAGAACCAAAACTTATGTCAAAAAAGGATCAAGTCATCTTTGAAATTATGATGAAGAAGATATGGCTGGCATATCTAAGCCAAAACTGGCCAAGCTAGTTAAACGCCTGTCCAATAGGAGAACAGGCGTTTAAATTATATCTTCAGTCGGAGCGTATTAATCGAAGTTAGGTACAGCCTCTGAATTCCAGAGTCCTAATCGATTTAATCTTGCATGGTTTTGTCCTTCTGCAAACTGTGAAGCATACCTTACATTGGGTGGTACAGTCATCAATAAAGCATAGCCATTCTTGATCATATTCTCGTTGATAAAAACATCGTTAAGATAAGCATAGGCCAAAGTCCTCCCGTAACGATCAAGTGAATCCACATCATATTCCAACCGAATATTCTTATCGAGAATCAAACTGTCTAGATACCTTTTGGAGACTATTCCAAATGGATGTTTCTTTTTATGAAAGGCATTTCTTTCCTCCGGTGCGTCTATACCAATCAGTCTAATTTTCACTTTATTCCCCTGACGGTTCCTAACCCAAAATGTGTCGCCGTCTACAACTTTGTAAACCCTGACTTCCTCAATATACGGAAGGTTAGTTTTCTCAAAAAAACCTACTGATCTAAAAGTGTGTTCAGCATTTGAACAGCTCATCAAAAACACGATCAGAAAAAACAGGGCAATTACGCCCAGTTTGATCATTATATTTACCCATTTTTTCATGTGGCCTATAGTGTTTTAAGAAACTGTTCAAACTCTTGGTAAAACTCCTGTTTGGTATTGACCGCCTGAACAACTTTAACATTGGGCGACCCGCTATCTTTCAGCCATTTTTCCCAAACAACCTTAATGATCTGAAAATCTGTCGGCTGCTCCTTTGCAACACCATATTTATCCAAGGATCGATCAACAAGCTCGGCAATAAATATATTGACATCTTTTAAGTTAAAATCTGTCTTATTGAGCGAATAGGCAGAATCAGCTTTAATAAATGCAGCTAGATCAGATTTTCTACTTGCTTTAAAGTCCTGGCGGATCTTAGCAATTAATGCAGGGTCTAAGCGATAGCCCTTTCCCTTATTGGCATTCTCAAGGTAACCATCCGTCAGAAGCAAAACGACATTGTTGTTTTTTTTGTCAACAAGTATATTGTTATCACTTTGTATGCGCTTTGGGGAAGCATCTACCAGGGAGGCTTTTACCGTTTCATTAAAGTAATTCCAGACATCGGCGCCCGTCTGATTTTTTAAGGAATAATCATATACTCGTTTCACTTCGTCCGAAAACTGCTGTTCGTCAGATTTCAATCCTTGGCGAATGTATTTGACCCGATCCATTTGGTTGTTTTCAAATCGATTAAAATCAATGGTCATTTTCTTGGGCTCAAATGATGTACCGTTCAATATCCCACGGTTGATAAAGTCCATTTTATAAATATCGGCTTGCCCTGAACGACGGGTATTCAAGGTCAGCAGATCACTACTATGGCCAATTAAACTGCTGATCAGAACCGTGTCATGGATCGGTTTGGGATAAAGCGCCATATTGATCCGATTGGAGAGATCTGGAGCAATAATAATATTATAGTCTTTGAGCATCACTTGATTATTGGGCAGCTCCTCCTCTTTGGAGGAACCGTCATTCATACAAGCAACAAAAAATGGTAAGATGGCTAATGGCAAGATGTTAGTTACTTTCATTGGTTGATGGATTAGTTGTTAAAAGCTGTAAGGTCTTCTAAAAGTTCATGTTTGATATCAGATTGCAATCCTAGATTCGACAGCCATGCCTCACATTCCCCAACGGCTTCACGGGTTTTATTTTCGGCTTTTAAGATCGCATACACTTCATATAAATATTTGCTCCATCCTTCCATATAGATATTGACCCTATTTTCCATCTCGGCTTTGGAGATAGGCAATTTATCATTGTCAATCTGGCTCTTATAAATCTGTCCGATATTGCTGATGCGCTCTTTGAAAGTCAATAATTGGTGCTGTAAGCTTCCTACACGTTCATTCTGTTGAATGGGCAGCTGCTGCACCTGTGTTATCTTCTCTTCTTTGTTGACCTGTAATGCAAAGAGTTCGGACTGCAATGCATCGTTCTCGAGCTGGATTTTGTTGATCTGTTCCTGGTATTCTTCGATTTCAGCCTGATGGCTCTGAACAATATGTTTGGTTTTCTGTTGTTGGAAGGACAGATTACGCTCGTTGATCTGAGCCAATAATTTTTCAAAGAAGAAACCAAATAGAAAAACGCCCAAAGCTCCGAGGATAAATACAAGCCAAAAATTACTGTCTCTGAATACAGTTGACAAGGTAAGATGCTGGTCTGTTTGATTGGTCAACAGATCTATATCATTGATGTTTTTTGACACCTTAAAAGCAATAAAAATATCGACAATGACGATGAGAATAATTCCCAAGTTGTCAATAAAGCCACCTTTAATTTTCTGCCAGATACTCTTATTGGATATTTCTACTTTTTCTTTTGAATCAAATAGATCCTTAAACACTTTATACATTCCTAATGCCAATGGAATGGCGACAAAAAGAAAAAGGAATAGTATACCACCCAATCCCTTCTGCCCTATTTTGGAGATCGCATGTGGATTGAATACTTCAGGTGATTCAATATTAGCAGCTCCCATCAAAATCATTTTATTGATATCTTCCTTGGAAAAAATAAAGATATAGGCTACCGAAGAATAGAATACAAAGATATAGAGGGCAAGCAGCAATGTAGTTGCTATCAGTATGGCCATCACAGGTTTATTGATACTGGGCTTTACAAACTCCACTTCAAGCTCCCTAATCTTTTGCTTTAGTGCTACGATCTTGCTTTCTAAAAATGGTATCTTGGTATTATTGTTGGAGCTGATCAGCAGACGCTTCTCTTCAATTTTTGTTGTCAAGATGTTGATATCCGAATCTAGGTTCTGCTGCTCGAAGGCTGTATTGGTTTTGATCTTTTCGACTTCCTGTTCGGTCTTAAATTCCATATTGGTCGTACTCACCTTTTGCTGTTCGTCAATACGGACTTTCAGGCGATCCTTCTTCTCGGCTATTACTTCAATTTCATTGATAAAATTAGAATAAAGACTATCCATTGCCTGGTGAAGTATCTGATGATCACCATTGTTTTCTTTGGCGCGATTATATCCGCTCTGTTTGACCAGATCTTTGTCAAAAGCGCCAACCTCCGAAGCTATAATATTATCCAACACGTCTTTAAACTCTTTTAAGGACTGCTGCTGAAAATTAAGATCACTACTCGATGATACCTTGTATCTCGAGGTTTGATTTTCTAATTTCGTCTGCATGGGTATTTCAATTTTGTCAGATGCGATAATATCTTCCAAAGATTCACCATTATTTATTCGTATGGCCCTCGTACGAATTCCATTAAAAGTCTCTGTAAGCTCCGAAATGGTCTTCGGGTAATTGGTCACGATGACGCTTACATGGTTGTTACTTTTGGAGTTGTTGCTCCAATTATAGGAGCCTGTTATAGCTACACTCTGATCGATCACGCAGAACTTTTGATTCATAATCCCCCAGCCGACGTTCTTGACCTTGGTTACGTCAGCCCCCTGCTTTTCTAAAAGTGAAAAATCCAGCTTTTCATTATCGGGCTGATCGGAGATAATAATAGAAACTTTCACATGTCGATCGAGGCATCCCTGAACTGTGGCAAACAGTTCATTGTCGGTAAACCATGCCATTGCTATCAAAACTTCGGATCGAGCTTTAGAAAGTTCTTGCCTAACACGTTCGTAGATGACTCTGCTATCGGAGAGTGTATCTTGGATCAATTGATCTGTGTTCATAGTGTTTTTCAGTTAAATACGGTTAATTGACTTTTCTGCTATTTATTGCTTTATCGATTCAAAACTATCAAAAACCGTAACCGCGATTCTACGGTTTCCCGTAAAGACTGAACTTAGGGCCGATTAGATTTCGACAGGCACTCTACTTAAAAAAAAAATAAATGGTGTATCCTAAATTTTGTAGTTTTGGATAAATTACAGCCAAACAATATTTCTTATTCGCATGAATTCAAATCTTCCAATAAATCGATCCATATCTTGGCCATCCTTTTTAACTGTATTTGCCATTGTGATCGCTTTTCTTTTTGGTTATGAGTATATCGCCAAAACAGATGATATATTTAATGGCGTAATGATCTTCTGCGTTATAGCGCTAGTGTTGCGAATTACTATTCCAAAAAGTCATCGAAAAGGAATGAAAGCAATTAAACAAAATGACTTTGAAACAGCGATTGTACATTTTAAAGAGAGTGTTGATTATTTTACTAGAAACAGCTGGGTTGACCAGTATCGTGTCATTACAGTTTTGAGTTCTTCAAAAATGTGCTTTCGAGAAATGGGCCTTTGTAATATTGCATTCTGTTATTCGCAGACCGGGCAAGCCGAAAAAGCAAAAGCCCTATACGAAGAGATCCTGGAAGAATATCCGAATAATGAAATCGCTTACTATGCGCTAAATTCAATCAATACATTTTCCAATAAGGCTGATTAAATGATCGCACATTTAGCCGGATCTCTCATAAGTCGGCTGTTACAAATGATCATAAAAACTAATAAGGGCTATCGGTGGATAGCCCTTTCTCATCATCTCATTGGTTAAAATATGGCACTAAATATCTTGAATGCATTAGATATCGTTTTCAGCAAATAATCCTACCTCGTTATTTACCTTTCTTTTACAAAAGTAGCACGATCGCTCCAAGAGCCTTTACGGAAAACCGTAATCCGATATCAAAGATTATTTATATAAAACCTAATTCCTTGCAATGTGCAACAAGCTGCTCATTTTTGGTAAAACCGAGTACATCTTTCATCAGATTGAGTCGTTTTTCAATACTGCTTAGGCTCGACGGACGGATATCACGCTGCTGCAGATAATTTGGCATCTCTTTTTGGGAAACCCCTTCGTACAAGAGTTTGATGATATGCAGGTCAAACTGCGTAAACTCATGCGAGTTCTGCTCCTGAATAAATTTTTTACTGTCGGGCGATTGGTACGTTCGGTTCTGATCAACGGCTTGCAATGCCTCGCGCAGATGTTGGCCATCGCGGCGTGCTTTACGTACCAGTCCATCGATCTCGTTATTCTTGAACATATCATTGATCAAAGATGAGCGATCCTTGGCCGTCAGGACAATAACCTTGATATCTGGCTGTACAGTCTTGACAGCTTTGATCAGTGAGAGCCCATCTTTTATTTCCTGCGGACTATCATCATCTTCAAATTCGATATCCGTAATCAACAGGTCATAAGGTTCACAGTCTCGGATCGCATTTTTGATCCAGGTCAGTGCATGGTCGCAATAATAAACGTATTTGGTATTATGAATACCGAGGTCATGCAGGGTTTTCTGCACTGAAATGTTAGCTATCTCGTGGTCTTCGGCAATGAGTACTTTCTTAAACATACATTATTGTCTTTTTATAATGGGATAATGGTCGTGATATTGAGCCCTTTTCCCGGTTCATTGTCAAAGGTAATTTTGCCACCGAGACTTTCAATACGGGAAACCGTATTGGCTAGACCTTTTCCTTTCGATTTTTCTTCGGAGATTCCTACACCATTATCCTTATAGAATATGCTGAGTTTTTCCTCCGATTTTTCAAAACGTATGACGACCTGATCGGCCTGACTATGTTTCTTCATATTGACCATCAGCTCCTGAAGCACATGCTTCACTTCATCTTTAATACGTTTGCTGATATCGTCCCATTGTTCGGCATCATTTCCTGCGATTAATATCTTCCGATAGTCAGCGGCAAAGGATTTGAGCAAGCTTGCCAATTGTTCGTTAAAAGGTATCTCTGTGATCGTTTCCTGTTCGACATCGTGGGAGATATCGCGCGACTGATGGTACATATTTTCCAGTTTATCGAGCACACCATCGCGATCCACTTCATCGCCATGTTCAATTTCCGACATTACCCGATAGATGCCATTGGCCACGACATCGTGAATCTTTTTAGAAAGATGTAGCTGCGTCTCTTTGACGCGGTTCTGTGCTTCGAGTTCAAGACGTTGCTTGCGCCGCTTGTACCAAATGGTTCCTCCACCTGCAACCAAAACAAGCAAGAAAATACTCGCACCGGTGATCACTCGTTGTCGTATAAGACGGTTCTGCTTTTCGGCGTTTTCTTTTTCTAGCCGCAGGTTATCGGCTTTATTTTTTTCGACTTCATAGCGGATCAGGGCGAACTGGTTTTTGGCGGCAGAGCGGGCTTGCTGGATGCTGTCATTAAGCTGCTTAAATTTTAAAAAATACAACCGGATATCATGAGGGTCTGATATTTCAATTAATTTATTTAATGCATTGATTTGGTCTCCAGGGCTATTTATGTTTTTTGCCGTTGAATAGCGTTTAATGGCATAAAATAAAGCCGAATCTTTATTTACAATTTCATAGTATTCTGCGAGATGTGTATAACTTGAATTTACTCCCCATAAATCACCTTTGGACATACGAATTTTCATCGCTTTTAGAAAATCAATATTTGCAGGATATTCGTGATTTTTTAACCATCTCGTTTTTGCCAGATTTGTTAATATCCTAGGATATTCAGCGTCTTTAGGTTGAACTTGTTTAATAATATGTTCAAAAATTGCTAATGCATCATCATAACGTTTTGCATATTGATAGCTTAGGGCAAGGTTATTTTCGTATATTCTGCGGTTTGCCGAATCTGTCGAAAAATTGATAGCCTGTTTGTAAAAGCTAATCGCTTGATCATAATCCTTCAAGTAATCGGTAACCGCTCCAAGATTGTTATAATTTATACTAAGATAAAAATGATGTTTAATATCTTTTTTGTCTAGATAATCTAAAGCTTGTAGAGAGGTTTCTTGCGATCCAAAATAGTCTCCTTCTTCTCCTTGAGTGATAGCCATATTTATGATCGATTTAGCTACAGACAAGCTATCATTAATTTCCAGATATATTTGTCTTGCTTTATTGAAATAAAGATATGAACTATCAGATTGTCTTATATCTACAAATGCTTTCGCTCTATTGTAATATAAGTCACCTTTTTTTTGCGAATTTTTAAGTTGATTATCTTTATCACTCTCCATTCGCGTACAAGAAAGAAATATAAAAAGTAAGGAAATATATAGGCTTAAATGCTTCAACTATATGATTATTTAAACCTAAAATAGTAAAAGTATTTTTGAAAACAAAGTTGATCTATTCTTTAAAAAAAAGAGGCGGTAAACCGCCTCTTTCGTATGGATTAATTAGGGACGTACCGTACCTTTGTCCCCTCCTGTGCCAGTTTCAGGTCCAGGATCTGTAGGAGGCGGAGTATCTGCCGTTTGTACTGTTGGTGTTCCTGCGCTAGGTTGTGAATTAGAAGGTTGACCGATTCCAAATAAAAAATATAATATTAAACTCCACATAACTCAAAAAATTAAAAGTCAAAAACTTGGTAGGTCCCGTGCCCCATGCACGGGATTGCTACAAATGTTTTCAGAAGGCCTTCTGAATTTTTTGGGAAGTAAGAGTGTCAATCGCGGGAGGCAGAAGCTGCTTCCCAAACCGGCTAAAGACTACCGCGAGATCTTCTCATTGTGAAATCAGATTAGTATCTTAGTTTATATTTTAATCGATTTATCATCTGACTTCGAGAACAAAGTTATAGCCGTTAAAAGCCTTTTTATCAAATCATTCCGGTAAGTCCGAAAGGTCCGATAACATGCTAAAGATTCTATGAATTCCGATGTATAAAGAATGGATTGACTTACGGGATTCCGTAAATTCCGGTGTAGAATTAGCTTAATTTTGATGCCATGCCAACGACATTTGCCAAATTTAAAGAAGAGGTTCTTGCCCTATATGAGGCAAAGAAAAACAACCATGAGCTGGATGATTTATTAGTTAATCCTTCTCCCGCCAAGCTAAGAGATTATTGCTTAGTTAGATTATCAGAAGGTTTGCCTCCCGAGGATATCGAAATTTTACAAAAGTTCTTTGATCCATATAAAAAAGAAAAGAACTTGGAAGAAGCAATAGCGAAATATAATACTGGATCATTAAAGGCATTGCAGAAATTTGTCCTTAACATTACGCAAGATCCTGAAGACCGAGTTGTGAAACTACTCGCAATACTCGTAGACTACCAGCCGAGGCCATTCCGATACAGCTATGATAACTCAACATTAGATGAGCCTAAAGATGCATCGCCAATAGATGAAGATAAAGGCTCATCAATGACTGATAAACTAGATGCCCCCTCAATCCCTATCACCGATAAAGATCCAACATCGGTAGGTTCACAAATGAGTTCTACATTGACGGATGAAAAAAAAGAACTTCAGGATAAGCCGGAAGAAGAAAAAACTGAAGAATTAATAGACGTTCAAAACGACTCAAATGAAATGGGGCAAAATCGGGAAAATATTGACAGATTTAAATATTCCCGACCATTTTTCAAAAAAAACAAACTTATATTGAGGTTTTCAGGTGTAGCATTTTTGGTATTGGCAATATTGACTACCGTACATTTTCTGACGCCTGAAGAGTGCATGTGCTGGAATGGAGAAAAATATATTGAGGTAGATTGTCAGAGTAAGACACAGCCTTATCAAGTAATAGGCTTAGATAAAAACAAACTCGAGGGATTTGTGAAAATAACGAGACCAGATACCCTAGGTCCCAAGGATGTAGGAAGAGTGTGGTATTCAAAAATCAATCATGAGGTGGAATTTTTTACTGGACCGGGTTATCATCCCACGGAATTCGGACGTTCCCTAAAAGCGGCCACCATGCGGATTTTAGATAGCTACGCAGGAGCAAACGCCAAAGGCGATCAAAACAAGAAATATGGTATTATGCAAAAACAATAATCTTTTGTTGCTCAAATGCAAATTTCCAAACGTAAAAAAAGCCACATCTCCCGACGTGGCCTTAATAAACATATGATTCACTAGTGGTTTGTCTTTTATTACTGGCAAACCACTAATTATTAAATACTATTTATACGAATTGATTGATTTGGATACTTTCCAGTCATTGCCCACACGCTCCAAGGTAACCAGGTCAGTCTTGGTGAAGTTCTCAAATTTCAACGTCACTTTGGCTACCATATAGTCAGCTGATTCTTCTAAGATGTCTGTGCTTACTATACAGTTAAGCTTTTCTCCGTTTTGTTTCTTCAAAGATTTAACCACTTCGCTACGGTTGTAAGACTGTGCATTCGAAGATTGGATTTTTTGATTGAAATCTTCGGCAAATAATTTCTCTACGCCTGCTGATTCTCCCTCTGTGGTTACTGCAACATAGTGCTCTAAAGCGAAGTCTGCTGTAGAAAGGTTAACGTTAGCTTTTGTTGCTTTTGCTCCAGGTCCTTCAGCTGCCATAGCGAAAGTGGATACTGCGATTAATGCTGCTGCTGCGAATGTTTTTACTAAAGTTTTCATAATGTCTTTTTTTATAGTGTTAGTTTTGTTGTTCTTATTTGTTGACTCAAAACTACAACACAATAGGCCCCTAGCCTATTGACTTTAGACCAACGCTCAGGAAAACTCGGTAAATGGCGGGAATGGGGAGGTGAACTGAGTTGCATTTCAGAATAATTTTGTTCATCTTCATCCTCCCAACAATTCGGCTTCAAAGCCGAATGATTGAACTTTATTACGCATTAAAAAAAAGAAAATGGTCACATATCTAGATTCTGGAAACATATTCAATTTACCTGATGTAAAAAATTATGCTCATGGTTGTAATTGTGCTGGAGCAATGGGGAAAGGAATCGCTTTACAATTCAAAGAAAAATATACTCAAATGTATTTGGAATATAAAAAGCGTTGTAAAGATGGTGACTTCTCTCTTGGGGATGTTTTTTCTTACGATTATGGTGAAGGCACTGTTTTCAATCTTGGCACTCAAAAGACCTGGAAAACCAAGGCAGAGCTTAAAGCAATTGAAGATTCTCTTCTCAAAATGCTTGTATATGCCCGCCAAAATGGCATTGAAAAAATAGCCCTCCCCAAAATTGGGGCTGGGTTGGGTGGTTTAGTTTGGGACGATGTAAAAGCTACTATTAACAGGGTTGCCAAAGATTATGATGATATTGATCTTATCGTTGTAGAAAATTATAGAAATATTTAAAAAAACAATTGACAATTAGTAGCAAGTGGACAAAACTAAAAAAGGTACTGTTATAAATTCCAAATATTTAGACAAAAAAGTATTTTTGTATTCTAAAGAAGTTCAGCTACTGAACTATCTTGCGTAGTCTCGGTTTTCGGATCGAGACTACCTCTTTGGTAGTTTTCAATAAATTCAGTATCGTTTTTCCAAAGCGTATAAATCAACACTAAGAGTTTCCGCTGTATTGCCACCTGTCCAATCATTTTCGATGCCTTATTGTTTTTATTGATTCTGATATAAGTTTCTTTTAATGCTTCATTGTACCTACAGGCCACCATCGCTGGGAAATAAAGTGCATTTCTGATATATCTGTTTCCTTTCTTGGAGATCCTAGTCTTGCCTTTAATCGAGGTGCCAGATTCTCTTTGCACTACATCATAGCCTGAATAGCTAACCAATTGTTTTGAACTATGAAACTGCTCAAAACCCATTGTTTCAGCTAATATCGTTGCTACCGTAATCAATCCTACACCTTTTATCGTCAAAACCTTTCTGACATGCTCCTTCAGTACATCTTCCTTTTCGATAGCTTTCTTAATTTCTTTCAGGCATCTTTCGATTTCCTTATCTATCTCAGTAATGAGTTTTTTGTTGCTCTTGGTAATAAATACTTGGATATCATGTGCGCAGTCCTTGCTGTGACTAATATTGCCAAGTGTTGTCTTTTGTTCCTGAAGCTGAACATAGTAACGAGTTAGATTCCTGAGCTGCAAGAGTGTGCTTGGTGGTGGGGACCACAACTTATGAACTCTCTCAATACCAAACTGACTTAGAATTCGCGCATCAACTGCATCTGTTTTTGTTTTCACATTAAGACTAGAGAAATAGTGTTTTGAGGTGTTGGGAAGCACAACATGAACCCTTTTTTTGATTTTGTATAGATGGTGGGCCAGGTTCTCATAATAAACGCCTGTGGCTTCCATGAGAAATACTAGCTCCGAATCTGATACAATCAGACCTTTCACCCAACGTAATAATTGATTGAAGCCTTTACTATCATTACCAAAGTCCAGGACCTTTGAGAACGTTAATTTGCCATCTTCCGCCTGTTGACATAAACAAGCTGTAAAGGTTGATTTTGAGATATCTATCCCAATGCATTGCTTTCTAATAGCCATAATTAAGAATTTAAATCATATTGACTCAATTCTCCTTCGTCTATCCTTTTGTTTTATTCAAGCTCGCTTCGCGGCCTTAAGTACTGTTCAGACTCCTGAGAATAAAATCGTGTGGGCGAAACCTTTTTTACGGTATAACTCAAAGTTTACCTAGCCACTTCTGGCCTCACACGAACAGCCAATATATTTTGCATAACAACAATATAATGACCTTTTTAAAATTCTCAGTAAAAATAAAAGCCACGTCTCTCGACGTGGCCATAAAGTAATACCTGTATATTCATCAAAAGTAAATCTATTCGAGATAATAAATATGCTATTAAAGCGGAGTAGACTAAATCATAAATAAGCCATGTCAAAATTATTTCTTTGTGTCTTAACGAACTTCTTATTGTACAATTATGGTATAGCCCAGATCAATTGTACTTCACTACTTAAAAAAAAGTTTGAGAATAAAAGCTATTCTCCGGCCGAACTAGACAGCTTAATCAAAGATTTCTCCAAACTAAGAGCATGCGGACTCGACTCTGTTGCACTAGAAATTGCAACATCTGTGCCCGGAGCATTTAACACATTCATAGCTCCTTCAATGCAAGAACCCAACAAGCTGATTACGTATAGCGAGGTATTCAATAAAATAAAAGAATTCAAAGCGTCGCCTGAATACCCAGCCATATTGAAATTTCATATTGCCAACAAAACATTAAGATCACGTACGGTTAATTTGAAAGAATGGTCAAAGGACAGTTTATTATTTCTTGATATTTTTGAAATGGACAGATCAGCAACCGAAAAAGGTGAATTGGATTCCTTTTATAATTTTATGAAGGAAAATAAAATCGGTGAGATAACTTATTACGAAGCTTGGGCCATTTTTAAAAATCAGCAAAAGCTAATGGCTCCCCCAAAACCACAGAAAAAAATACTTTGGGATGATAACCAGGACAGTGCTCTTGCGGAGGTGATACAGAAAGCTAAAGAACAAAACAAAAGGGTCATTCTCTATTTTTCCAGTTGGACTGATATCGCAAGCAGAAAGCTAGAGGCTGAACTAATGTATCTAAGCGACGATAACATAATGAAATATATCCGCAGTAAATTTGTTTTTAAAGCCATCCTTATTGACGACCCAAGTAAACTGACAACAAAGGAATTGCAACAGGATTCAAATTTTATAAAAAACGCTGATAATAGAGGCGCCAAAAATCGAAATATCCAAACTTATTATACACATTCAAAAAAATACCTTATTTCATTATGCTAGATGAAACAGGTAAAATTCTGAAATCATTAAGTGAGAATATAACTAAAAAGACGCTTGATAAATTTTTAGAGTAAAAAGCCAGATCTCACGACCTGGCTTCTAAACTAAATTTAAACATTTGATTCACTAGTGGTCTGACTTTAAACTGATCTCGGCAAACCACTAATTATTTAAATTCTATTTATACGAATTGATCGATCTGGCTACTTTCCAGTCATTGCCCACACGTTCCAAGGTAACCAGATCAGTCTTGATGAAGTTTTCAAATTTCAAGGTCACTTTAGCCACCATATAGTCTGCCGATTCCTCAATGATGTCTGTGCTTACTGTGCAGTTCAGCTTTTCCCCTTTTTGCTTTTTCAAGGATTTAACCACTTCGCTACGGCTGTTAGACTGCGTATTGGTAGCTTGAATCTTTTGATTGAAATCAGCTGCAAACAACTGCTCTACTCCTGCTGATTCTCCCTCCGTAGTTACCGCAACGTAGTGCTCTAAAGCGAAATCTGCTGTGGAAACGTTAACGTTTGCTTTTGTTGCTTTTGCTCCAGGTCCCTCAGCTGCCATAGCGAAAGTTGATACTGCGATTAGGGCTGCTGCTGCGAATGTTTTTACTAGCGTTTTCATAATGTCTTTATTTTATAGTGTTAGTTCTGTTGTTCTTATTTGTTGACTCAAAACTACAACACAATAGGCCCCTAGCCTATGATCTTTAGACCAACGCTCTGGAAAACTCGGTGAATGGCGGGAATGGGGAGAGGAAAGGGTTTAGAATAAAGCACTGAATTTTCGATAATCAGACTCTAACTGCTATCTTTAATAGCAAAAGCTACAAGTCCAAATGATTGAAATTTCCTATCAACACTATAAAGTATTCATCTATACCGATCAGCAATATACACTTGAGTCTGCCGATAATCTCAGACGCTACAAACTGATTGAAGAAGTTTTTGAGATATGAGATAATCTTTAACAAATGAAGTTAACAAAGGCAAAATTAGTCGCTAAAGTCAAAGCTTCTTTAGCAACATCAGGATACCTCTATTTTAAAAACTCCATACCCAGCGCACAAGGATTTTTTTCAAAAAAGTTAGAAAACGGTTTTTACTTGTCATTAGGGCTAACAATTAGCAGGTATATGGAAAGCGAATTTACTGGATCTTTTTATTACTCCAAAACAGCCCGATGGGCTTCTGTTTGGGGTGATATTCCAACAGAAAGTTATGTAAGACCAGGCTCCTTAATGTCAACAGAAGAACGGAGGGTTTATTTTGATACTGAAAATGAACAATTACGTGATTATTGGTGGGATGGTTTTGATGATTCATCGATCGCTTCTTTTATTGAAGTCATCAAACTCACCGAATCGAGATTGTATGAGGACCGATTATTGACAAAAAGGATTGAAGATAGCCTCAGCGTGTCACAACTCAAAAATTACGCCGATGAAGTAAAGAAATTGGTCTCCGACATCGAAAAACTGAATTTCACTTATTTTTATTTACCAGAGAAAGAAATAGACGGAATACCTCCGCAGTGGTTTAAAGCTAGTGAGTATGTCTTAAAAAAACAGAATGGTATACTCAATAAGAATACGGTTAAAAATTTGGCGTCTGATGCTTTTATTCAAAGTACGATCGACAATCTGTCAGCGATAGGAATCCGCTAGTTACTGTATTTAAAATAAATAGCTCCACCTCCATCACTTGAACTATAAAGCGGTCTATTTAAAACAATAAATTAGTTGCGGAATATGGGCGAACAAGAATGACATTAGAATAAGCAAGATGTTCATACAGTTTAAATAAGTCGATCCAATTTATAAAAAAAATCACTCCGATAAAACTATTTGGAAATGGCAATTGTTCTTATAATACAAAGCGGCTCCAAGCTATCTTTCGAAGGAAAGGTTCAACATAAAAATTGGCGTCGTACAGTAAAAATCCAATAGTCTTTAAAAACATTGGATGATGAAACAAAAAAGAGGAAACGATAGGAAACATAAAAATTACTGTACAAATAAACGCTAAGAGAAAGGGTCTGATGAGAATCAGGCCCTTTTGACGTAAAAAGCCAGATTTCAGGATCTGGCTTCTAAACTAAACTAAAACGTACTACCCCTAGTTTTCGGGATCCTTTATTTGCTCCAATAAACATATCATCCGCTAATAATCAGCCTTTGTTATAAGCATCCATCTCATTATATTGAAAATGAAAAATAATGCAAGCCAAGCAAAAGAAAACATATCCGGGTATTGTAGGACAGCATGTAGGCTATAAAGACCTGCTATCCCTATAACTAGCGAAAATATCCTATCTAATGTAGTTCTCAGTCTTCTTTTTACTATATATAACGAATGCAGTAAAACTGTTGTACAGATTAGAATATAAATAGTCGCCAGTAAAGCTTGAACAACTAAGTCCCAAATGTTGATGAAATCAACATAATTCAGGCAAGTAAAAAACTGAAATAGAGCAAGAAATAACACCATAAAAAAAAGGAGCGTAAACTTTTCACCAGGTAGAGGTAAAAGCAACAAAAGCAATATTGTAATGATATTAATAAACGCTTTATATCTTACTAGTCTTTCCATTAAGGAACTATGCTTTTTCATAATTGATTTATTTAATATCCCAAAGCTACCCTTCTTTTAAGATCAAAAATTTGATAAAAGGCAAAAAAAAAAGACATATCCCTTTACCATGGATGTTGTCTATACGACAAAAAAAAGCCACATCTTCCGATATGGCTCTACAACATATATATATTTATTTGAGATGGCTTCTACTTATACGAATTGATCGATTTGGAAACTTTCCAGTCATTGCCTACACGCTCCAAGGTAACCAGATCTGTTTTAGTGAAATTCTCAAATTTCAAGGTTACTTTAGCAACCATGTAGTCTGCGGATTCTTCTAAGATGTCTGTGCTTACTGTACAGTTCAGCTTCTCTCCTTTTTGCTTTTTCAAGGATTTAACCACTTCGCTACGGCTGTTAGACTGCGCATTGGTAGCTTGGATCTTTTGATTAAAATCAGCTGCAAATAACTGCTCTACTCCTGCTGATTCTCCCTCTGTCGTTACCGCAACGTAGTGATCGAGTACCAAGTCTGCTGTGGAAAGGTTAACGTTTGCTTTTGTTGTTTTTGCTCCAGGTCCTTCAGCTGCCATAGCGAAAGTGGATACTGTGATTAAGGCTGCCGCTGCGAATGTTTTTACTAATGAGTTCATAATGTCTTTATTTTATATTGTTAGTTCTGTTGTTCTTATTTGTTGACTCAAAACTACAACACAATAGGCCCCTAGTCTATGATCTTTAGACTAACAGACCGGAAAACTCGGTGAATGGTGGAAATGGGCAGGTGAATTTTAATTTTGTGATGTAGGTCACGGTAAATTACCATACAAAATCAAGAAATTTGTTCCAACAAGAAGAAAATCAAAGCAATATGAAAGCAAAACAACTCTTTAGGCAAATAGGAATATTTTCGGCTTTATTAATCCTAATAGCAACGCATTGCTACGCAACAAACCGAAAACCAAAAATTCTATTTGTAGTGACTAGCCACGATACAAAAGGCAATACAGGCGAAAAAACAGGTTATTATCTCGGGGAAGTCTCGCATCCATGGGAGGTTTTAACAGCTGCCGGATATGAGATTGATTTTGTTAGCCCACAGGGCGGAAATCCACCTGTGGATGGATTTGACCTAAATGATCCCGTTAACAAAAAATTCTGGGAGGATAAATACTACCACAATAAAATCACCCATTCACTCAAACCTTTTCAGGTAAAACCTGAAGAATACAAAGCCATCTTTTATGCCGGAGGACATGGTGCGATGTGGGATCTGCCTTTCGACTCATCAATCGCAAAGATTGCCAGCAAGATATATGAGGCAAATGGCGTCGTCGCAGCTGTATGTCATGGCCCTGCTGGCTTAATCAATATCAAACTGAGCACCGGTGACTATTTGATAAAAGGAAAAAAGGTCAACGGCTTTAGCAATGAAGAAGAAGAGCTCGTAAAGCTCAGCAATGTCGTCCCCTTTTTATTAGAAGATAAACTAAAGGCAATAGGTGGGATTTATGAAAAATCTGAACCTTGGCAGTCCCATGTTACCATTGACGGCAGATTGATCACTGGGCAAAACCCGCAATCAGCCAAAGCTGTAGGCATAGCCATCGTCAAAGCATTAGCTGAATAAGGTACTTGAAAACCATAGGGTCTGTCCAATATTTACTGTACAATTAAACGCTAACAGAAAGGGTCTGATGAGAATCAGGCCCTTTTTTTGGCTTCTAAGGGGTTTACAAATACGTCCCTGCTTCTGCAAACTGACACGATTAGATGTCTGCGTATTTCTGAAAGTCAGCGATTACTCCCGGAGTAGTAGTGGAAAGCTGGTGAAGATTTACGGACTATTTTCTAGAATCGCCTCTACTTTACGCCCGATTATTTTAAGCATCCTTTCAAATCCCACATCTGTAGGGTGGGTGCCATCCACTGTTCCTTCCGAATCATCACCTATTAAATGGTCTGTAGGTATGTAATACAAATTTTTGTAACCTGCCTGTAGCAGTCTTTCATACTGTAGCTTAAAATTCTTATTCTGCTCGGTCAATCGCGCGCTCCATTTTAAATTATAATTGCCGACCTGACGGGTAATACTCTCTATCAGCAATATGGGTACCTGAGGATGGGATTTACGAATCCGTTTCACAAAATTAAACGTTCGTTCTTTGACTTCTTCGGGACTACTATTTGGCACACAATCCATGATGAGTAGACCCATAGAATCAATATCACATAGCATATCAGCCACGGCAGGCTCCATCCGGGCATTGCCACTCACGCCCATGTTGATCACATTGGCGTTCAACCGCCGCCCTAATTGCGCTGGATAAGCTAATCCCGGGCGGCTTGCGGAAGCACCATGGACGATGCTGGAACCATAAATCACGACCTTTTTGTTAAAAGACTGTCTGGTACCAACAAAGGTGGCTTTGTCATCAATAATCAGGTCAAAATCCAATAGCTCTTTATACAAGGGAAAGTAAACAAGAAATTCTTTTTCTGTTTTCGCCATATCTTCAACAAGCGTAGCTTTACTTTCCGCCATGTTCAGATCGGGACGAGCTACCCCTGCAAAGCGCCACCCACTGGGCTCTTTTACATATACATCAAAACCCCGTGACATAATCGGCGTGGAATTATTGCCTAGCGCCGCATCCGCCGTCTTCCATCGTAAAGATAATTTGCTCGTATTGCTCTTAAACGTAATAAACATTCCTGCAGCATGGGTATATAATTTCTTTACCGCAGCAGGAAGTTGCCTGTACTTCGCTGTATCTATCCGATGAAATTTTGGTGCGTTTTCAAAAGCTCTTCCCTGCAGCTCAAATTTGGCCGACGAAATAACCTGCTGGGCGTATAAAGATACTGAGCCACAAACAAGAAGGAGGAAAAATAGGATACTTGTCTTTTTTCTCATGATGTTTCAATTAATAGCAATAGAAATGATTCTAATTGAATAGTGGCCATCTCATATTATCCATAAGATGGCCATCTACTTATAAAGGTATCGAATTTATTTCACTGTAAATACCGTAGCTACAGCGCGTTCACCTTCATGGTCAAACTTTCCATTATCTGAAGGATAGTTAACCACGCCTTCGCCCTTCACCCAAGCTGTGGAGGAACCGCCACCATCATAGTTTAACGCGGAAGTGCAGCCCAAGGCAGCCATTAACTCGCCCAGCTGGGGTATCGTCAGTCCCTGTGATTGTGATGAGCGGCCATCAATAACAGCTACAATAAGTTTATTGTCCTTGGTAAGCCCCACTGCTGTACGGGGATGTCTGCTGGTATTGAAATCTACATTCAACTGCTCCAGCACCTGACCATTCTGCATCAATAACGGGCCGCCAGTCAGTGCAGCGGTGGCGCTCAGCGTCCCCCAGCCTCCTGCGGGTTTCGGCACAATCTGATAGCTTTGCCCCGTAAAGGTAAATGCACCATTTTCACGGTAGCTATTAAATCCATTCACAGTCTGATTGATTACCTGGCCATCGTATTTGAAAAATACGGTTGATCCGCCTGTACTGGTATTAAAGTAACTGCCGTTAAATGCCACCAAAGCGCCCTTAGCCGTCGCGGCAGCACTTGTTTTTAGAAATCCGGTCTTCACATAGGGAATTTCCAGCTGCATGCCTTTCTTCAGATCGATCTCAAATACATTGACATATTGTTTGGATTCAAATATCCGTGGAAATTGGTAATATTTCCACAGCACACCGTCAGCAACCGTTTTTGTATTCCAAGCTGCCGTATTGATAATCTCCGTCAAGTTTTCTTCCTGGGGAATACTGTAGTCATAGGGCAGCTGCGTTCCGCCCTCATTTTTCTTGCATGAAATAACAAGAAAAAGCAGCAATAAGCTATATATAAAATTTCTTTTCATCTGTTTTACTTTATTTCGCCGATCCACTTTAATTTTAATGGAACCACTTTTTCAATTGTTTTCTGGTCAATAGTGTATACGGCCGATTCCATATTGCGGTAAAAGACGACCTTGTTTTCTGATGGCAGTAATCTTGCCGCACTTACGTTGCCCGTCCCCCAGCTATAGGGCCAGTTGGCAAAATAGTGTTGCGGCACAGTTTCCCGCTCATACTGAAAGGCCTTTCCTTTTCGCTCCGCCAATAGCACC